>JBGXXV010000020.1:0-3661 GCA_041814825.1 Bacteroidota bacterium
ACTTTCTTTTTCTTATCAAGAAAAGAAAGTAAGGGCGGGGCTTGGGGCGGATAGCCCCAACCTAAGAGAAAAGAAAACGAGATTGGAGTTTTGGTACGATTGATAATATATTGTACAGTAATGAAATTTTGCAACCAAAAAACTGAAATTCAAAAAGCTATCACCCTAAATTTTAAAAAAACTTTTATCGGACATTAATAGTAAAAAAAACAGGGCTGATTTCGTACAGAATTTCAGCCTATTTTGTTTTTAACACTAAACATAGTAAACAATGCCCCAAATTAATAATTTTATCATACAACAATAATTAAATATAAACGATTCAAGAAAACGGTAATTTTCTTAACTTTCGTTTATATTATAAAATGTTGAAAATTATATTGTTGATGTTGGGAGTGCGCAGGATGAGACTCGAACTCACACGCCGTAACCGGCACTACCCCCTCAAAGTAGCGTGTATACCAATTTCACCACCTGCGCTTATTTTGTTTTTGTGCCCAAAACAGGGCTCGAACCTGCACAACCTTGCGATTACTAGTCCCTGAAACTAACGCGTCTACCAATTCCGCCATTTGGGCTAATTGTCCAAAAAAAGAGCGGAAAACGGGACTCGAACCCGCGACCCCGACCTTGGCAAGGTCGTGCTCTACCAACTGAGCTATTTCCGCAAATCGAATGCAAAGGTACAACTTATTTTTTATTTATGCAAAAAATCAAGCAAAAAAAATCTTTTATTTTAGTCTCTGTTTTTTTGTATCTTTGCACCAAAAATAGAATAATTAGTATAAAGATAAGAACATGAATTTTGTAGAAGAACTCAAATGGCGTGGAATGATTCACGATATTATGCCGGGTACCGAAGAATTGTTGAAAAAAGAGAAGACCACAGCGTATGTAGGAATAGACCCTACTGCCGATTCGTTGCATATCGGGCACTTGTGTGGAGTGATGATGTTGAAACATTTTCAGCGTTGCGGACATAAACCGATAGTGCTCGTTGGCGGTGCTACCGGTATGATAGGCGACCCTTCGGGCAAATCCGAAGAACGCAATCTGCTCGACGAAAAAACTCTTAGACACAACCAGGAGGCTATCAAAAATCAACTCAAAAAATTTCTTAACTTTGAGCAAAATGAGGTAAATTCTGCCGAAATGGTCAATAATTATGATTGGACAAAGAATCTTACTTTTCTGGAATTTGCTCGCAATATCGGCAAACACATAACGGTCAATTATATGATGAGTAAAGACTCTGTAAAAAAACGTTTTAGCGGTGAGTCGTCGGCAGGAATGAGTTTTACGGAATTTACCTATCAACTTTTGCAGGGGTTCGACTTTTTGCATCTATATCGTGAAAAAAACTGTAAACTCCAAATGGGAGGCTCCGACCAATGGGGCAATATAACCACAGGCACAGAGCTTATTCGTCGTATAATTCAAGGAGAGGCTTTCGGGCTTACCTGTCCGCTTATCACAAAATCCGATGGCTCGAAGTTTGGCAAAACCGAATCGGGCAATATATGGTTGTCGCCGGAGTACACTTCGCCGTACAAATTCTATCAGTTTTGGCTCAACACAGCCGATGAAGATGCCGAAAAATATATCAAAATCTTTACGGAATTGGGGCAAGACGAGATACTTAGCCTTATAGCGACTCATCGCCAAGCACCGCACGAACGCAGATTACAACGTCGTTTAGCAGAGGAGGTAACTATTATGGTGCATTCCAAAGAGGCGTTACAGTCGGCAGTAGAAGCATCGGAGATACTTTTTGGTAATGCTACCAAAGAGCTGTTGCTCAATATAGACGAACAGACTTTGTTATCTATCTTTGAGGGGGTGCCACAGTTTACAATAGACAAAAGCGTCCTTCAACAAGGTGTTGCTCCATTGACACTTCTTGCCGAGCTAACAAAGATATTCCCTTCCAAAGGCGAAGCTCGCAAAACGATACAAGCCAATGGTCTTAGTCTCAACAAAGAGAAGTTTACCGACCTCGATACTCTACTAACCACATCTAATTTGATAAAGGACAGATATATGTTGTTTCAAAAGGGTAAGAAAAACTACTTCTGTGTGATAGCAAAATGACCGACCAATATTTTATGCAACAAGCCTTTAAAGAGGCTTGTTATGCTTTTGAGAAAGGAGAAGTACCTGTTGGCGCTGTTATTGTATGCAACGATACTATCATTGCCCGGGCTCATAATCTTACCGAGAGTCTTACGGATGTTACGGCTCACGCCGAAATGCAGGCGATAACATCTGCCGCAAGCTATCTTGGAGGCAAATACCTTAACGACTGCACACTGTATGTTACTCTCGAACCCTGTGTAATGTGTGCCGGAGCATTGGGTTGGGCTCATATCGGGCGAATAGTGTTCGGAGCCAAAGACGAAAAAAGAGGATTCAGCCGATTCGCCCCTCTGTCGCTACACCCTAAGACATCGGTTGTTAGCGGAGTAATGGAGAAAGAGTGTTCGGAGATACTTCAAAGATTTTTTGCTAAAAAACGATAAGCTAATAGTATGCCCCAAAGCCAATAGTATTTAAATACAAAACTACACATTGTCCATAACTTGTTCGCTGCCTATAACGAAACGTTTGTAATAAGACAGAGCAATAGTAGTGAAAGGTAGCGCTATGATAAGCCCCAAAAAGCCGAATAGTGCTCCAAATATTGATAGCGAAAGCAATATGATGGCGGGGCTGAGACCCATATTTTTGCCCATAATCTTGGGTACCAAAAACATATCGGTAGTTACTTGGATAATGATAAAGACTATTAAAACGCCCAAAAGCATTACCAATAGGCTACTGTTGGTCTCTACGCTATTCAAAAATGCAAAAAATATTACAGGTATAAATCCGAAAGAATGCAGATAAGGCACTATACTTAGCACACCTATTAGAATGCCCATAACTATTGCCATCGGAAGCCCAATGATAGAAAAACCTATACTGTATAATACCCCTACAATTAGGCATATAAGAGCTTGTCCGCGAAAATACTGATTCATTGCCGAAGAGAGTTCGCCCTGTAACTCTGAGGCAAACCTGCGGTATTTGAGAGGAAACATCTTTATAAGGTTTTCGTTGAGTTTTTCGTATTCACTCAATATAAATACCAGATATAGAAAAACTATAAATATTGATACTATCGTAAGCAACAATTGCCATACGCTTGATATCAGTCCCCAAAACCGTGGTAAAAGCTTGCCCATAATGGCATTGAGAGTCTCGATAGATATGAGTTGCTCGTAATTGACAGCATCGAAGTATTGTTGGAGGTTTTTTAGTATTACTTCGTTTACAAATGGATAGTTGCCGAGATTTTCGAGATAGCTGATGAGCATAGGGATGATTTTTGCCATTTCGTGATATATCACAGGAAGTATCAAAGCACAAGAGGCTGTTATAATGCCGAATATAAATAACAGTGCCAATACGATGGAGATTATGCGGTTTTTTACTCGCATTTTATATTGTATAAAACATACCAAAGGATATATCAAATACGCTATAAACCACCCTATTACAAAAGGTAATAGTACACCGGAGAGATTTTTAATAAGCAAAAAGATGCCTATTATTACCAAAATCCTTATTACGAGCCTTACTGTGCTGTCGAGAGTATATTGTTGGTTTTTCATAAAAAATA
>JBGXXV010000021.1:0-10644 GCA_041814825.1 Bacteroidota bacterium
GCCCGCTTCCGCTCCGTATGGCGGTAGTAGCCGTATGGAGGGCTGTGAGGTATGCCTCTGTCATTCGTTGATAATGTGTATGGCGGGCAATGCTCAAAGCCAAAGGAAGCCACCCTTGGGTAGCCATACACAAAGAGGGTTTTAGCTTTTCTCCCACATCAAAAAAGCATAAATACAATTTTAATATAAAATAACGACTAAATTTTTAAAGATATGAAACCTATAATAAAACTACTCCCCGCCGTACTGTTACTTTTTATAGTGGCTTTGAGCGGGTGCAATGGAAGTGAACCGAATTTTCCAATAAATATTGAATATTCTACTGTTGGTAAAGGAGAATTGTATGGCAATGGTGCAGAAAATCTAAAACCGCAAACCATTGTGATAACCAACTCAATAGAGTGGGAGAATCTTATTGTTCAAATGGACTCTCACAACAATGTTTCGGACTCTTTTATTGAAAAAAATATTGATTTTGATAAATATATGGTAATAGTTGCTATTGATAGCATACGCCCTCATAGTGGTTATAGTATTAACATTGATAAAATTCAGGAGTTCAAAAATAAGGTTCAAGCGGATATTATCTATGAGCAATCAGAGGCAGGATATAGTGTTATGACACAGCCTTTTATTATCGTAAAAACATCTAAGTATAGCAAAGAAGTCATATTCACAAGTAAAATAATTAAGTCTAATCAATAGATAGTACCAAATTATGAAAAAATAAAACAGTAATAGCTCTTATTCTGGTAGTATCTGTGATGGTGGGATTGGGAGCATGTGAAAAAGAAAAAAGGGACAAGCAATGTTTTACCCTGATGTTTTTGCGGTTATTAATTGTATAGTAGATAGTGTCTCTCTGTATGTTGATGATGTATATGTGGGAGAAATAGTAAGAAAGACCGATGTCAATGTGCAACCACCATTTACGGGAGAAGAGGTTCCGCTTTATATACAAGGCTCACAAAAACCGTTTGTTAAAGACTTTGTCATAGGGCAACATAGTTTTTATGCTAAAATGAAAGGTGATTGCAGTAACCATTGGAAAGGGACTTTTAAAATAGAGAAAAATAAAACATACAGAAATATATTTATTAAACACAGAATCTATAATAATAAAGGGCATTGTTATGAAAAAAGTTTTTATTATGTGGTACGAAAATAGGCGAGGGTTCGCAGATAAGCACCACTCCCGACCGTTCGCAGAAGTATAAGGTATCTATTACCAAAGAGGACGACGGCTACCGCTCGTACGATGAGGTAGAAGTTATAGCCGTAGATGGTGTTATCAACTCTATAAGCCCCAACCCTGCTCGCGATAATGCGGTAGTTAGCTACAAGCTGTCAGACAACGCGTTCGGGGTATCGCTCCACATATCCAACATTCAGAATACTCTGTCGGTGGCTTATTCGTTAGATACCAACGCTACCGAAAAAGATATATCGCTTTCGGGCTTCTCGGCAGGTACATACATTGTCAAACTCGTTGTCGGCGGTACGGTTGTCGATAGCCAAAATCTGATAGTATATTAACTGTATATCTACTTCATATTCAACAACAGACGGCAAAAATGCCGTCTGTTGTTGAATATGGACTATGGTTCGTTGTTTTATAGTTACGGATTATTTTGCAAACAATGTAAATTAAAAAAATGAAAAAAAATCATTCAATATTGAAAATTTTTCATATTTTTACAAAAAAATTATTTTTAATAAACCGATTCTGGTAACAAATATGGAAAAAGTAAAAAATATCAAAGACTTTTTTAGAATGTATGTAGATGGATTCAAGAATATGTCGAAGATGAGCAAAGCGTTATGGTTGATAATTTTTATAAAACTGTTCATAATGTTTGCCGTTATGAAGGCGTTTCTTTTCCCTAATTTTCTAAATACAGTCGCCGATAGCAAGGAGGCAAAAGCCGAGTACGTTATCAACGAAATAACCGAGGGAGCAAATTAATTTGTGTGTAAAAGGTTGCTAACCGGACAATTTGACAACAAAAGTATTAATTATAAAAATATGTAATAGTTTATGGATTTATCATTAGTTGATTGGTCGAGGGCGCAGTTCGCTCTTACAGCTATGTTTCACTGGATATTCGTGCCATTGACACTTGGTCTGGGTATTATTATGTGTATCTACGAAACAATCTATTACCGCACGGGAGACGAAAAGTGGAAAACTCTTACCAAATTTTGGATGAAGCTTTTCGGAATCAATTTTGCGGTAGGCGTTGCCACAGGTATTATACTCGAATTCGAGTTTGGTACCAACTGGAGCAACTACTCATACTTTGTAGGCGATATTTTCGGAGCACCTCTTGCAATCGAGGGTATCGTGGCGTTTTTCCTCGAAGCTACCTTTATAGGTGTTATGTATTTCGGTTGGGATAAGTTCAGCAAAGGTTTTCACCTTGCCTCCACGTGGCTCGCTATCTTAGGTGCCGTGTTGTCGGCATGGTGGATTTTGGTGGCTAATGCTTGGATGCAGTTCCCGACGGGTATGGACTTCAATCCCGAAACAGCACGCAACGAGCTTACAAATTTTATGGCAATAGCCTTTTCGCCTGTGGCGGTAAACAAGTTTTTTCATACCGTAATATCGAGTTGGATGCTCGGAGCAGCCTTTGTGGTTGGCGTTTGTGGCTGGTATCTGCTCAAAAAACGCGAGTTCGACTTTGTGCGTCGGTCGGTAAGTGTGGCAGCAATAGTGGGCTTTGTGGGCATATTGCTCTCGGCTTATACGGGACACGGCTCGGCTCAGATGGTGGCAAAACACCAACCTATGAAACTTGCTGCTATGGAGGGACTCTACGAAGGCGGCGAGCGAACCAATCTTGTGGCTTTCGGGGTATTGCGTCCCGATAAGGAGTACAACGACGACCAAGACCCGATGTACTTCAAAATAGACGTTCCTATCAACGGATTTCTGTCGTTGATGGCTTTTGGCAGTGCCGATGCTTATGTGCCGGGTATTAAAAATATTATCGACGGAGGTTACCCGATGAGCGACGGTACAATTGCCCTTTCGTTCGACGAAAAGGTGGCAAACGGCAAACGTGCGCAGCAGGCATTACGCGACTATCGTGCTGCCATGAAAGACAACGACGAAGAGGCTAAAGCATTGGCAAAAGAGGAGTTAGACCAAAATATGCAACACTTCGGTTATGGATTCTTTAATGACCCGAAAGATTCGATACCTCCTGTGGGGCTTACATTCTATGCTTTTCACATAATGGTATCTTTGGCGGGATATTTCCTCGCTTTCTTTGCTCTTATATGGTTTCTCAATCACAAAGACAAATTTGCCTCTATGCCTATTATACAGATACTGGCAATTGTCTCTATACCTTTGGCTTATATCACATCGCAAGCAGGTTGGATTGTAGCCGAAGTAGGTCGTCAGCCGTGGACTATTCAGGATATTTTGCCTGCAAGCCATGCCATATCGAATATCCCGGTAAGTAGCGTTAAGACTACATTCTTTGTATTCTTGTCCGTATTCTCGATTCTGCTCGTTGCCGACCTCAAAATTATGTTTAGAGCCATCAAAAACGGTCCTAAAATGGATACGGCAGAAGTGGCAGATGTAGAATAATCGGCTGTAATTTAATCATTAACAATAAAAAATAATAATATGGATTATACTTTTTTTCAGAATTATTGGTGGTTTCTAATATCGCTACTTGGGGCGTTGCTCGTGTTTCTGATGTTTGTGCAAGGCGGACAGTCGCTTATATATAGTGTTGGTAAAAAAGAAGATGAGTTTAATCTGCTTCTTACAAGCCTTACCCGCAAATGGGAATGGACTTTTACCACACTTGTAACGTTTGGCGGTGCCTTTTTTGCTTCGTTTCCGTTGTTTTACTCGACAAGTTTTGGCGGAGCCTATTGGGTGTGGATGCTTATACTGTTTAGCTTTATAGTGCAAGCCGTATCGTTTGAGTTTATATACAAAAAAGGCAATCTTTTGGGCAACGGCACATATAAATTTTTCTTATATCTCAACGGTCTGATGGCTCCTGTATTGATAGGTGCGGCAGTATCGACTTTCTTTTTCGGTGCCGAATTTATTGTGAACAAAGGCAATATAGCCGAACTGAATAATCCCATTATATCGCAGTGGACAACAGGTTGGCACGGTCTGGAAGCGATATGGGGAAGTACCTCATCGTTTCATCTTTGGAATGTGGCGTTGGGTCTTGCCGTATTTTTCCTTGTGCGTATGTTGGGAGCCCTATTTTTTATCAATAACATCGACCACACCGAGATAGAGAAAAATTCTCGCAAACAGGTGCTGGTCAATGGAATAGCGTTTTTGGTATTCTTTTTGCCTTATCTTATCAAACTTTTGGTAAAAGACGGCTGGACCGAACAACTCGACGGTACTATCGTTGTGGAGCAGTACAAATATTTAAATACACTCATTGCCAATTGGTGGATGATACTGCTATTGTTGGCAGGTGTAGTCGGTGTTCTCTACGGCTTTGTGTGCGGTGCTCTCTGCAAAACATCACGTAAGGGAATTTGGTTTGCCGGTATTGGTACGGTGATAACGGTACTTGTCCTTCTGCTAACGGCAGGACTCAACAATTCGGCGTACTATCCGTCGCTGTCCGACATCAACTCTTCATTAACGATTAAAAACTCATCGTCAAGTCTCTTTACGCTAAAAACAATGAGTGTGGTATCGCTCATTATCCCGTTTGTATTTGCTTATATTTGGGCGGTATGGCGTAAAATGGATTCAAAGAGATAATAAGTTTGTTTTTTCATATTGGGGGCCTATAGTAGTGATACTGTAGGCTTTTTTGATAAGATGATGTTGTTTTTACGCATTTTTATTCGATATACGTGCTACCCAATGGGCATTTGTGTCGAAACATTCCCCTAATAGGCTCAAAGTCCGACAGGCAAAACTTGTAGCTCTATCTACCGCATATATTCTTAAAGTCGCATCTACCGCATATATTTGTCGATGGTGTGGCGACAAAGGCTTTGTCGGGGGCGAATATATCGGATATGGTGTCTTTGAGCAATGTCTCAAATTCGCTTGCAAGTGGTTCGAAATCAAATACTTGTTCTTTACCGACAGTAATGTATGGTATCTCGTTGTGTTTTAGTTTTGGCATATACAAAAGCAGCGGTACAACGGTGCGGTTGGGTTGTTGCCGCGACATAACGTAAGCATAGCAAAACGACTGAAAAATGTAGCCTGCACGCTTTTTGTTCGGCTTGGATTCGATGTCGAAAAGAGACGGTAGGTCGGTGCTTGTCTGTATATTCGACGAAGTTTTATAGTCGTCAATCCACAACACATTGTCTTTTAGTCGCATACGGTCAATATATCCTCCTATATTTACCGAAAGCCCGCTGTTTAATCTCACTTCTGTTGTACGGAAGCCCTCCATAGCCTCTATACGAAACGGGGCATTTTCTAAGTCGAATCGTAATATGTTGGTTACAAAACGTTTAGCGACGTCAAAATATATCAGTTGTTCGCCGTTGTAGTCCGATTTGGCGGTCGGGCGGTTGAAATATTTGTTCGTAAAAGCCAACTCGAGCAGTGGTTCTATCTTGCTATGATGCTCAACGTAGTCGTTTATTTGTGCTTTGGAGACATCAAACGGAGCAAAATGGCTGTGTCCTTTGTCGTCGAGCGGTGTTATGCTACCTATTTGTTTGTAAATATATTCGAGTGTTTTATGGATGATATCGCCGAGAATCCTGTTGTCGAGTTCGTCGGTAAATTCGTCGGGCTCTTTCAACTCCTTTACGTAGTGGAGATAAAATTTCAGCGGACAGTCGAGATATTCGTTTATAGCCGATGGCGAAAGGATTTTGCCATTGCCCGAAATAGAGAACTTCTCTATCAAACGGGCAACTATTTCGGGTGTTTTTTCTATCACTATATCCTGTCCAACCCAAGGAGCAACGTCATTTTGTAGTGTTATTCGCTTGATGTTGTGTCTGTTTGGAAATTCCGTTAGCATCTGCATCAAAAAACGACTCATCTCCGATTTAGAGGTTGTACCCGACGAGGTGTTGTATAGTAGGGCGATATTCTCGGCTCTCTGCAACAGGCGATAGAAGTAGTATGCAAAAATGGAATCTTGGTGTTCCAAACAGCTCATTCCCACGCTACGACGAAGGAAGTGTGGTATAAACGATGCTTTTATTTCGGTTTTGGGCATAGTACCTTCGTTTAATGACAAGATAATGAGGTTTTTAAAGTCGAGATTTCGGGTTTCGAGTGTTCCCATCATCTGCAAACCTACGGCCGGTTCACCGTGAAAAGGCACACTTTCGGATGCCATAAGCCTTTTAATCAGTGATATGAGCGTTGGCAATTTGACATCTAAATATCCTTGTTGCATTAAATCTTTAAGACGGTTGAGCAGGCAGAAAACGCGGAAAACAGCCTCGTTCAGCAGGTTGGTTCTGGCAAAATCGGTCTCCGCACTTTTGGTGGCAATGCCTATTTTTTGTATGGTATCTAACAGATAGTCAATCATTTGTTTTGCGTCGTCGATTACCTGAAATATGGAGAGATTAAGCTCTTCGGGGGCAATGTAAAATATTTTTTTGTCGTTAATATTTTTTTTGACCTCAGCCATATCTCCGAAAGCCAACGAAGTATAGTAGTGGTCGATGACAGAGAGTAGATACGGATAGTAAAATTTCCCATCTTTTACCCCTTTTTGTTGTAATGCGAGCAGGCGTATAACAAGGTCGTAAACAGGCGTTTGGTTTAGCGGAAACCCCATTGTAACATTTACTTTATCAACGCTTGGTGGTATAAATCGAAGCGACGGCAACAACATTTGTTCGTTGCAGAAAACTATTGCCGTGTCGGGACTTTGCCACTCCTGCTTTTGGAGCGACTCGATGAATGTCGGTATATAGCCTATCTGCGAAATCTCCGTTGTGGTAGATAATACGGTGATATTCTTGTGTTTAGAGATGTTGTTTGTGTCGAATAGTGTGGCTTGAGGGAATTTTTTTATATTGTTGCGAATAAAATAACCCGCTTCAAATGCCTTATTGTTAATAAAATAGTCGTCATAATCCCAATAAAAAAGGCTTTTGTCTTTCAACGCCTCCAACAACGCCTCCTCACAACGTGTCAGCACATTAAAGCCCACAAATATATAATGCTTTCTTTCGTAGTTGTTTATGGAATTTGAGATATTTTCTATCACATCGCGATAAATCATTCCTCTATAAGCCAAACCTCTGGATTTCAGTTCTTTTTTGAAATCATCATATACGTCTCCCAGAATAGACCAGACAGATAGAAAATTTTCTTTTAGCTTCGTGCGATTGGTCTTTATATCGACGAAAAAACGATTTAGCACCGTTATTTGTTCGTCGGTAAGATGTTCGAAATTGTCGTTAAGTTTCTCCAAATCAAATATATTTCTATACAATAAAGAGGCATCGACCAAATATTTGTCTATATCGTCAAAATCGTTCAACAATATTTCTCCAAAAAAAATAAATTCGTCGAAGGTCTCTATTTCGGTCTCCTGTGTGTGTGTGTAATAATGTTTTACATATATATTATATAATATTGAGAGCAACATCAGATTGTCGGCTATTTCGAGATTTGATGCGTAAGAAAACAGGGTGTTAAGGTCTTCGTACTTGGGTGAGAATAGCGGTTTGTCGCTGTTTTGGGCAATATACCTGTCGAAAAAAATACTCGACCTGATATTCGGAAATACCATAACCACCTCCGACAAATCGTTGCCAAAGCGTTTTAGAACATCTTGTGCCACAAGGTTTAGAAACTGCATAATTTTGAAAAAGAACCTCTCAATTTGAAACCGTACAAAATTAATCATTTTTTTGTACTTTTGTATTTTTATACCCTTAAATATTCGTTTTATGAAACTACCAAATATTCCTACAAATCTTGTACCGAAGGCGGTATATCCCACTATAAAAGAATACATTACCATTACATTTGGACTTCTTCTCGTATCTTGCGGGTGGAAATGGTTTATCCTGCCTCACGAAATTACAGGTGGCGGAGCAACAGGCTTTTCTGCCATTATTCAATTCGGTTTTGGGGTTCCTCTGTTTGTTACCTATTTGGTTATCAACTCGGTGCTTATTTTCTTTGCTATCAAACAATTGGGTTGGGCATTTTCGATAAAAACTATCTTTGCCGTCTCGGTGCTTACGCTGGCTTTTGCCTTAAACCCACAAGTAGTTGATATCAAAGAGCCTTTTATGTCGGTAATCTTGGGCGGTCTGTTCAATGGAGCAGGGCTCGGGATTGTCTTTCTTAGCAACGGTAGCACAGGAGGCACCGATATCATAGCCAAACTCGTTACCCAAAAACGCAATATCACGCTCGGACGAGTGATACTATATATTGATATTTGTATTATTTCTTCGTCGATACTGCTACCCAACGGTACTATCGAAAAGGTGATATACGGCTTGGTTTGTATGGCTGTAACTACGTTGACGGTCGATATGGTGGTAAATGGTGTTCGTCAGAGTGTACAGTTTTTTATTTTTACTGCCGAATACGAAAAGATAGCCGATGCCATTACTCATCAACTTGGCAGGGGAGTTACAATGCTTGACGGCATAGGCTGGTATTCCAAAGAGCATGTCAAAGTACTTACCACGCTTGCCCGCAAAAACGAGTCGGTAAAGATATTTAAAATTATCAAAGATATAGACCCAAATGCCTTTGTATCACAGACTTCGGCGATAGGTGTGTATGGCAAAGGATTTGATATAATGAAGAGCAAATAAGAGAATATTTTCAATGATAAAGGCTAATAATATTCAAAAAAGTTTTGGCTCGTTGCAGGTACTCAAAGGAGTCGATTTGCATATCAAACCAAATGAGATAGTTACCATTACGGGTGCATCGGGAGCAGGCAAAACCACTCTGTTACAAATACTTGGCACTCTCGACCGTGCCGATGTCGGTCAGATAACAATCGACGGCATCGATGTTGGTAAGATGAACCACGACAGACTCTCGGAGTTTCGCAACTCGACCATTGGCTTTGTGTTTCAGTTTCATCAGTTGCTACCCGAATTTACCGCATTGGAAAACACTATGTTGCCATACCTCATCAAAACAGGCAACTTCGATAAGGCTAAGACGGAGGCAACCCATATATTGTCGTACCTCAACCTTGCAGACCGTCTGCACCACAAACCAAACGAACTTTCGGGTGGCGAAAAACAACGTGTAGCTGTAGCCAGAGCATTGATTAACAGACCAAAAGTGATATTTGCCGATGAGCCGAGCGGTAGCCTCGACTCCAAAAACAAAGACGAGCTGCATCAACTTCTTTTCAAAATCCGTTCCGACTTTTCGACTACTATTCTAATTGTTACCCACGACAAAGAGCTTACACAAATAGCCGACCGCACTTTGGAGATGACCGACGGAAAGTTTGTGTAGAGAAGGATATTGGTTGATGATTGTAATTCGGACGTATAATAAACATACAGATATGTATAATAAGTATGCTGATATTTTATACAAAAGGTTTGACTGTCGTGTGCAGAAAATATCTGTAAATGCGGGTTTTACCTGTCCCAATAGAGACGGCTCGAAAGGAACGGGTGGTTGCATCTATTGCAACAATCGTAGCTTTTCGCCACCATACTGCAATACTCAAAAAACTATTACAGAGCAGATAGAGGAGGGAATTTATTTTTTTAGAAAATATCAGTCTCAAAAATATATAGCATATTTTCAGAGCTATACCAATACTTATGTGCCCGACGATAGTATCCTATCCGGCAGATATAAACTATCACAGAATAGTTTCGATAGTTTAATATTAAAATATGAGGAGGCGTTGTCGAATCCGCAGATAATAGGTATTGCCGTAGGCACACGTCCCGATTGTGTAACAGAGCAATTGCTCGATTATTTTGCCGAACTGTCAAGAAAATATTATGTTCTTGTGGAGTACGGTGTGGAGAGTACCGACAATCGAACGTTAGGGATTATCAATCGGGGACATACTTATGAAGATTCGGTTTGGGCTATTACCGAAACATCCAAAAGAGGTATTGAGGTTGGTTGTCATCTGATTTTAGGACTGCCTTCGGAGGGATACAATGAGGCGATTTATCACGCCAAACAGATATCGCATTTGCCTGTCGATGTGCTGAAACTTCATCAATTGCAGATAATAAAAGATACTGTTTTGTACAAACGATATACACTCAACCCCGAAAGATACAAACTTTTTTCGTTGGACGAATATATCGAACTTCTGATTGATTTTATCGAAACACTCAATCCTCGTATTGCCTTAGATAGATTTATATCGCAATCACCTGCCGAATGGCTTATAGCTCCTAATTGGAATATTAAAAACTTTGAATTTGTACATAAACTTGAACGACGTATGAAAGAACGACACTCGTATCAAGGCAAAAAGTACTTTGAATGCACCCCGAATAATTAAAATATTCTATTCTCTCCGAAAAAATCCGAAAACAGTTTATTTTTTTTCTGTCCGATAAAGATATTTTTTTGTTATATTTTTTTCCATCCAATAGTGAGGCTGTTCGATTATTTTATTTTTTTCTACGGAATAATTATAATTTCCCCCATTTTTGTGTATTTTTTTTGAGCCGAGGAGC
>JBGXXV010000022.1:0-8852 GCA_041814825.1 Bacteroidota bacterium
AAGCCTCGCATCCAATCAGTCGCTCTACCTCTGTTAAATTAATCGTACGCTGCACCTAAATGCATTTCGGGGAGTACGAGCTATCTCCAAGTTTGATTAGCCTTTCACCCCTACCCTTAAGTCATCCAAAGACTTTTCAACGTCAACTGGTTCGGTCCTCCATTACCTGTTACGGAAACTTCAACCTGCTCAAGGGTAGATCACTTGGTTTCGCGTCTACTACCACCAACTATACGCCCTGTTAAGACTCGGTTTCCCTTCGACTTCACGCCTAAAACGCTTAATCTCGCTGGTGACAGTAACTCGTAGGTTCATTATGCAAAAGGCACGCCGTCACACATATATATGTGCTCCGACCGCTTGTAAGCAAACGGTTTCAGGTTCTATTTCACTCCTCTGTTCGAGGTTCTTTTCACCTTTCCCTCACGGTACTAGTCCACTATCGGTCTCTCGGGAGTATTTAGCCTTACGGGATGGTCCCCGCTAATTCACACAGGATTTCTCGTGTCCCGCGCTACTCAGGATACTGTTAACAATAAATAATATTACTCGTACGGGACTTTCACCCTCTACGGTTCAAATTTCCATTACGATTCCGATTCTATTATCTATCATACGGCACAGTCCTACAACCCCTGTATTGCCTAAACAACACAGGTTTGGGCTTCTTCGCGTTCGCTCGCCACTACTTGCGAAATCATTATTATTTTCTCCTCCTATGGGTAATGAGATGTTTCAGTTCCCCACGTTCGCCTCCGCTTTGCGGATAATATGTCTTCAACATATTGGGTTGCCCCATTCGGAAATTCACGGATCAATGGATATTTGCTCCTCCCCATGACTTATCGCAGCTTATCACGTCCTTCTTCGCCTCCGAGAGCCAAGGCATCCTCCGTTTGCCCTTGCTTTCTTCTTTTATCTCGTTTTTTTAACATCTTCGCAGAAAATGTTTTGTTTTTTAGCTCTATGTTACTCTTGTACAACTTTTTTTTTAAAACTGCAAATAAATGCAGCTTCGAAAAGACTCTTTTTGTGATCTAAAAAAAATTATGACTTATTTGTCGTTTTTCTCGTCTGAAAAAGTTTTTCTGTTGTTTACTACAAGGTATATTTAGTATCTTCACAGATATCTATATCATTATATACCTCACATTGTACTTTTCTCTTGTTTCAATATGTCAAAGACCTTTATGTCAATCAAAAATCTCGATTAACCATTGTGGCTCACAGGTAACAAAACCCAACTAAACCTATTAACAATATCTCCCGTTAAATCCAAAACCATTGTCTCGAAATCGGATTGCAAAAGTACTACCTTTTTTCTTATCCACCAAATTTTTTAGCAAAAAATTTATACTTTTTTTGAAACTTTTTTATAACACTCTCATTATAAATTAAATCTATCAACAAATATCATAACAATTTTTCCTTATAATATGTAGGTTTGATTGTTTATTATTGCTGTCTGATAAAAAATCGACATCAGCCTGTAATATTTTAATAAGAAAACAGATATATGCTTTTGTTGTGAAAGGGACTTATCTTGTATATCTGTATATCAGGTCATTATGAAGTTGTCTCTGTATTTCGCATTAGAAAAAATATAGGCTGTCGGAATGTTTCAGTATTTCATTGGGGCTGTCTGCCCCAGCCTAAAAGAGAAGGAAATAGCGATTGGAGCTTTGGAACGATTGATAATATATCGGACAGAATGATTATTTTTATCTTATTAGAGCAATAAATACTTGATTGTTATAGTATTTAACCATATTCCGTAATATGAAGAGTACAACCAACTATTGTATATTACAGTATTTTTATTAATTTTGCAGGTTACTATGTTTAGCGACATTTTGAATTTAAAATATAAGCAATACAAGATAATATATAAATCTATTATTAAATGAAACTATCACAATTCAAATTTGACCTACCTGAGAAGTCGATTGCTCAATACCCTTCTAAACACAGAGACGACTGCAAATTACTTGTTTTACACAAAAAAAGCGAAAAGGTAGAACATCGAAAATTTGTGGACATCTTAGAATATTTTGATGATAAAGATTTGTTTGTTTTCAACAATACACAAGTTTTTCCCGCACTTATGACGGGTATAAAAGAGAAGACCGAAGCCGTTATAGAGGTATTTTTGTTGAGAGAGCTAAACCCCGACACCAAGCTATGGGACGTATTGGTAGATCCGGCACGCAAGATTCGTGTTGGTAATAAATTATATTTTGGCGAAGACCAAAGCCTCGTTGCAGAGGTAATTGACAACACTACTTCACGAGGACGTACTCTAAGATTTCTGTACGACGGTACTCACGAAGAGTTTAAACAGGCTCTTTTCGCCCAAGGGCGAACATCTCTACCTCCATATATCAAACGTCCTGTGGAACCAGCCGATACAGAAGCCTATCAAACGATTTTCGCCTCCGAAGAGGGTGCAGTAGTAGCACCTTTTACAGGCATGCGTTTTAGTGGAGAGCTTATGAAAAAGATGCAGATAAAAGGTATAGATTCGGGGTTTATAACACTACACTGCTCTCTGAGTATGTTCCGTTCGATTGATGTAGAAGATTTGCAAAAACATAAGCTCGACTCCGAAAAGATGGAATTGAACGAAGACTTTGTAGATTTGTTTAACAGAAAATATGCCGAAAATCGCCAAATATGTGCTATCGGAACATCGGTATTACGTGCATTGGAAACAGCATCTACTATTCAAGGCAAAGTGAAAGAGTTTAGCGGTTGGACCAATAAATTTATATTCCCTCCTTACGATTTCCAGACGGTAAGTTCGGTTTTATCCACATTTCATTTGCCTTATTCTACTATGTTAATGAATAAAGCAGCTTTTGCGGGATATGATTTGATAATGAAAACGTACGAAACAGCTATCAAGAAAAACTATAAATTCGGTTGTTTTGGCGACTTAATATTGATACTCAACGACTAACAATTAAATCAATAACAAAAAAATAACAACGATGTCGAAACCGTCGATACCCAAAGGCACACGCGACTTCTTACCCATCGAGATGGAACGTCGCAACTACATTTTTGACACAATAAAAGAGGTGTTTCGCAAATTCGGATTTGTGCAGATAGAGACACCTGCTATGGAAAATATATCTACCCTTATGGGTAAATATGGCGAGGAGGGCGACAAGCTCCTCTTTCGTATACTCAACTCAGGCAATTTCATCGACGGAATACTCCCAAAAGAGAATGAAGAGATTGATTTAAAACACATTACACTCAAAATAGCCGAAAAAGGGTTGAGGTACGACCTTACCGTACCTTTCGCTCGATTTGTGGTACAACACAGAGACAAAATTACATTTCCGTTTCGCAGGTTTCAGATACAGCCCGTTTGGCGAGCCGACCGTCCGCAAAAAGGCAGATACAGAGAGTTTTATCAATGCGATGCCGACATTGTTGGAGCCGATTCGTTGATAAACGAGGTAGAGCTGATAGAGATGCTCGACGAGGTTTTCCGTAAATTCGGCATACGAGTTGTAATCAAGCTCAACAATCGCAAAATACTTGCAGGTATAGCCGAACTGATAGGCGAAGTCGATAGAATTACCGACATAACCGTCGCTATCGACAAGCTCGACAAAATAGGGCTCGACAACGTCAATGCCGAACTCATCGGCAAAGGCATAGCTCACGAAAAGGTCGAACTGCTACAGCCTATCCTACTACTCGAAGGTAACAACAGCGAAAAACTCACACGCCTGAAAGATGTGCTTAGCAGCTCGGAGATAGGTCTCAAAGGAATAGAGGAGACAGAGAAGATTTTTGCGTATTTGGCTGAATATAAAGCTACTGCCGAAATAGAGTTGGACCTTACGCTCGCTCGCGGACTCAACTACTACACCGGTGCAATCATCGAAGTAAAGGCTCAGGATACCACTATCGGCAGTATCTCCGGCGGTGGCAGGTACGACAACCTTACAGGCGTTTTTGGTTTGGAAGGCGTATCGGGTGTAGGCGTATCGTTCGGAGCCGACCGTATCTACGATGTACTCGAAGTTCTAAACCTCTTTCCCGAAAAGTCGGCAGCTACTACCAAAGTACTTTTTGTGGCTTTCGATAGCAAAGGTATCGATTTCGCTATACCAATAGTCCGCCGTCTGCGACAGGCAGGTATAGCCTGCGAGCTATACTCGGAGGATGCAAAAATCAAGAAGCAGATGCAGTACGCCAACGACAAACAGATACCTTATGTAGCCATCGTCGGCGACGAAGAGATAAAAGCCAACTGCGTGATGCTCAAAGATATGATAACCGGAAGTCAGCGACTTGTATCGGCAGAGAATATTGTTGGGGAGTTTTGAAAACTTTTGTGCGATTAACACATTGGTTTTTTATAAGCTATTAAATAGCTGATTGATATTAATTTTACAATATGGCTTAGCTTTTTTGAAAGAAATTAATATTTTTATTTAAGGAAATACAAGTTTACAATCAATGTTGTTACAATGAATTTTTCACAAGCAAAAAGAGCAGTATCGGTCGGAGTAATTCTTCTATTAATCAATCTATTAATGGCGGAATATACCTTTTCGTTACTCTACGGTTACAACTATACAAATCGACCTTATCTCTGTATGTATCCTAATATTACATTGATAATATGCTTATCATTTGCCATTATAGGTACAATTGTTTCTATTTTTTTGTTAAACAAAAGGATTAAAACCAAATTTGCACTTTTGATACAGCTTTTAATAGTAATAGTTTGGGTTGCTCTTTTATTATTTTAAATATATTGAACACTGTTTGGAACAAATATGAGAAAATATCGAAAACTAACTCCCACCGAAATAGAATACCTTGAAGCACAACGATGTATCGCCGATAATTGGGCAAATATAGAGGTAGCAGACGATTTTTCGCCTGCGAATATAGAGAATGTGAGTTTCACGGGCAAAATTGAGCTTGGATTGTTTAAAACGACTTTTGAGCAAGATAACGGACAAACTCTCCACTCCGGTATATACAACGCCAAACTGCACAACTGTACTATTGGCGACAATGTTTATATAAGTGATATTCATCGTATTATATCCAACTGCAACATATCCGACGACTGTTTCATTGCCAACGTATCGACAATATCGCACTCCGCAGGAGCGACTTTCGGCAACGGCGTAATGGTAGCCTCCGTCAACGAAAACGGCGGACGGGCAATACCTATCTTCGATCGTCTATCGGCTCAATTGGCTCATATACTCGTATATTACCGACATCGTCGGGAGTTTGTCTATTTGGCTTTGGCTCAAATAGAGAGATATGTCCAATTGCTCGGCAAACGCACCAAATGCTCTATCGGCAGAAATACAGCCATAACCGACTGTAAAACAATCACTAACACCAATATAGCCGGTAATGCTCGATTAGAAGGGGTCGAACATATCTCCAACTCCACCATTGGCGAAAGGGTATTTGTAGGTAACGCTGTGATAGCCAAGAATTTCATCTGTGGCAGCGATGCAATAATCGACGAGGGAGCAATCATAGAGCGTTGTTTCGTGGGCGAAGGGTGTATGATAACCAAAGGTTTTTCGGCTACGGATACGCTAATGTTTGCCAATAGCGAATTTGCCAACGGCGAGTCGGCATCGGTGTTTGCGGCTCCTTATACGGTGTCGCACCATCGGTCGAGCCTTATGATAGCCTGCGGTCTGTCGTTTGCCAATATAGGCAGTGGCACCAATATGAGCAACCACGCCTACAAACTCGGAGCAGTCCATCAAACGGTTGCAGAGCGGGGTTGTAAGTTCGGGAGCAACTCTTATCTGTTGTCGCCAACGCACATAGGGGCTTACACAATGATTCTGGGTTCACACAAAAATCACCCGGATACACACGAATTTCCATTTTCGTACCTTGTCGAAGAAAACGGCATATCGACGCTTATCCCTGCCGTCAATCTGTTTAGAATAGGGACTTTGCGTGATGTACAGAAATGGCAAAAACGAGACAGACGACAGGGCAACAAAATAGATACCATCACTTACGACCTGCTAAATCCGCTGTCGATAAACAAAATAGAAAAAGCCATTGCGATATTAAAACAACTGCAAGAGGCAAAGCCTTCGGAAACAGGCTTTTACGACTATAAAAACACCAAAATACACATTCACTCTCTTCGCAAAGCAATAGGATATTATCAAGATGCCATTACCGTTTTTATAGGCGATTATATAATTGATAATGAAGCTATTGACACCGATGAAGAGATAGCCGACCTCTCCGAATGGGTCGATGTAGCAGGACTTATCGCTCCAAAACGTGAGATAGAAAACTTCATCGACAATCCGCCACTACTTTGGGAAACGGATTTTGGCATAGATATTTTCGGCAAAATAAAAGAAAATTACAAAAAGTACGTAAAGCACTATATTTTAAGCAAATATGGTACATTCGACGACACAAAAACAGTCGAACATCTAAAAAACTATATCGCTGTAATGGAGCTTCTCGACAAGCGTTTGCAAAAGGAGGCAAGCAGTGAGTTTTTTGGAGACTCGCGAATCGGTTTCGGGCTCGACTACCCGGAGAGCCAAGCCCAAGATTTCGCTATGGTATCGGGGTCGGCAGACGATAACAAGTTCCTACAAGAGATTTCGGCTATTATTCAACAAAAAATAGAAAGGGCAAAAAGAATATGCAAAAAAGAGTAAAAGAGAATAAGATGATTTTCGGCTTACACTCTATCATAGAGGCGATAGATGCGGGCAGAGAGATAGAAAAGATATACTTGAAGCGAGATTTTGGAGGCGAACTTGTGAAGAGTCTCTTTGCGAAGATAAAAACCTACAACATACCTTGCCAAAAGGTGCCTCAGGAGAAACTCAACGCCTTTACGGAGAAAAATCACCAAGGTGCGGTAGCGTTTTTGTCGGAGTTATCGTATCAGAATATAACAGACATTGTACCAATGCTTTACGAGCAAGGCAAAGTGCCGTTTATAGTCGCCCTCGACGGTATTACCGATGTACGTAATTTCGGGGCTATCGCCCGCACGTGCGAGTGTGCGGGGGTTGATGCTATTCTGATTCCCGCCTATCGGTCGGCAGCCGCCAACGCCGATGCCATCAAGACTTCGGCGGGAGCACTATACCACATACCTGTTTGCAGAGCGGAAAACTTCCCAAAAGCAATAGAGTTTCTCAAAGAGAGTGGTCTGAATGTGGTGGCTCTAAGCGAAAAATCGAAAAAACTCTACACCGACGAAGATTACACAGGTCCGACAGTCCTTGTACTCGGAGCCGAAGATACAGGCATCACTCCCGAAGTGTTGAGACTATGCCACAGCCATGTGCAGATACCTATCAAAGGACAAATCCAATCGCTAAACGTTTCGGTTGCGGCGGGAGTAGTTGTATATGAGGTAGTTAGGAGTAGAGGTTGATATTTTTGCCCAAATGCGTTTCAACCGTTGATAACAGTAACATCAAAATCATAATCGAACTTGTCGAAGTAGATATTGCCACCACGCCATTCGACTTCACCTCTCTGGAAATCTACGGTTTCGCTTCGAGGGTGTAGCTTTGGGGGCAAAAATTCGCCGGCAATACCTCTATTTACAACCAAACGAAAGGCATCAATCCCCATAAAGTAGAAAAATTTTATAGTCTCGTCGTGGCTATATCGCTGAATACCAAACGACACATCGACAGGCACCCACCCCAAGGAGTCGATGAATATTTCGCACCAGTCATGTAGATTTTCATATTTAGGATGCAGCATAAAACCACTCAACCAACGCGCCGGAATACCGTTATAACGGCACAGTGTCATAAAGAGGAGGGTTACCTGACCGCAATCGCCATATCGGTGTTCGATAACATATTCGGGGATATTGGCAATAGTAGAGTATTCGCGTGCTACCGCCCATACGATATTATCCGAAATCCAACTAAATATTTTTCGTGCAATACGCTGTTTATCAACCTCATTGCCAACAATTTGCGACGACAGCCGTTTTATCCGTTCGGTAAAAACTATATGTGGTGTCTGCTCTGTAAGGTCTCTGTGGCTAAAACTCTCTTGAATATTGGCATCGGTGGGGTAAAAAAAACTTTTTGATTTGAAACGAAATGATGTTTCGAACCTCGTAGGAGTAGCCTTTACTGCTTTTTTTTCGAGATATAGAGACGAGTGAATCGATGGTGTTTTCGCCTCTGTATCACAGATTACGGGAGTAAAACTCTGATATTTGCACTCGATAGGTTGGGGCAACCAACATCGTATGGTCTCTCCGGCAGGTACGACATCGGGCTTTACGGTAAGTGTAAAGCGAAACTCAAATTCACGCTCATCTCTTCGTTCTACTATTTGAGGCAAATAGTCGGCTAAAAAACTCGCTCTACCTGCTTTCTCATCGCCATAATGAGCGATATAAAAGGCTTTTGCCTCAGGCTCAATACGAAAAACATTACGAGCAGCACGGCGGAAATAGCGTTTTTCTCCATTGATAACAACATATTCCAACACTTTGGTTCGCTCCCAAAAAGCTATCTGTTCGTCTGTAACGTTGGGCATTATTTCTTTGATTTCGGTTAGTATTTGGCTGTAATTTTTAGGGAAATCGAGCAAGATTCGTCGTTGTATCTCTGTGGTTGAAAGTGATGACATCATTATTTATCGTTTTTTTAGAGTACAAAATTAATATCATTTTGTAAAAGAAAAAAGGGCTGTGTTTTAAAAAGTATGATGATGTAAAAATTTGACAATTAGGGAATAAAGTTGTATTTTTGTTGAATGCTAATAACAATAAAACTCCACTGCCCCAATTGTCAGAGTACAAAGATAGTCAAAAATGGCAATAAAAA
>JBGXXV010000023.1:0-40517 GCA_041814825.1 Bacteroidota bacterium
CGGGGTTTGGGGCGGATAGCCCCAACCTAAGAGAGAAGAAAACGAGATTGGAGCTTTGGGACGATTTCTAATATATTGGACAGTAATAAATTTTGTAAACAAAAAAACTGAAATTCAAAAAGCTATCACCCTAATTTTAAAAAAAAAACTTTTATCAGACACTAATAATAAATGATTGCTTTTGAAATTGTTTGGGTGCGTTTTTGTCGAAAAAAGCAAAAATAAAGGGCTGATACCTATCCTATTTTATATTCAGCCCTGTTAATCTTTAATCCGTTTGAAACCGCCTTTTCGAAGTGTTTTGTTCTTGACGGTAGGTTTAGCTCATCTTTTTCTTTTTGTTGAAAAAACGACGTTTTATCCACAAGTAGTAGCCTGTAATAGGTAAAGCAGCTCCGAGCATCGCAGCAATAAAGTATATCACACGCATTGCAAAACCTCCCCAAGAGCCTGTGTGAATAGAATATACCCAGCCACGTGTCTTCATATATTCGGACATATCGGCATAGGGCTTTGTTTTAGTAATATCGCCTGTGGCAGGGCTAAATTCGTATATATCCGAAGCACGACTATTGCCCGTATTGCTTATCTTCGCCCTTACTTCGTTGTTGCCGACGGTATATTGAGTATAGTCTTTGCCCATAGCCTCCACATTCTCAATAGCTCTCTGCCAAGATAGATATCTCTGTGTGTCAATACTGTCGGTTTCATTGTCAATATATAGAGTTTTGTTCTTGCCTTTGCCTTTGTCGTTGGGGCGATATTGTGTCTGTTCGGCACCGGGAGCAAATATATTATAAAAAACTGTGCGATACCAAGGAAAAGCCCAAGTAAGCCCTGTCAGTGCCATAATTAGGAGTAATACCGCTACATATATACCGCCTACTACGTGAAGGTCGTACAAAAAGCGACGCCAACCGTGTTTAATGCTTATTTTCAGTCGATTGCTCCAAGATTGCCCTTTGCGAGGAAACCATGTAATGATACCGGTTATCAATATCAATGCAAATATTAATGTACTGATACCCACTATTTTTTTACCCCAAAATATGGAGTCGTCTTTAGGTCGCGGTTGTAGCAAAAAGCGGTGTAAGCGATACATGGTATCGAAAAACTTGCTCTCGGTCGGTTCGCCAAGTACCTTGCCCGTGTATTGATCGACATATAACGTTTTTGACTCTCCGTTAACATCTAAATCCACTCGGTAGCTCTTTTTGGGGTTTTTCTTTATGATTACTTGTGTAACTTCGGTAGCTTGGTTCTCCGTGGCAATAACACCCGTGAGTATATCCGATATAGGCATTGCTCCTTTGGGCGTAGGAGTTACCTTATATATTTTGGGGTTTTGCCATTCGGTGATTTCGTTCTCGAAAATAAGCATTGCTCCTGTAAAACATACAATGAAAATAAATACACCTACTATGATTGATAATATTCGGTGTAACGATTTGGATATTTTTTTCATACTATAAAACTATTTTTTGTTATCAATTGAAATGCAAATATACAAAAAAGGGCGATTGCTATTACAACATTCACCCTTTTTACAATAAAAACAAACCTATTTAGTTAGTTCTCTTTTTTGATTATCTCCATTCCCACTTTCATAGCCTCCTCGTTGGCGGGCAATAGTTTGTGGTGACGTTCGGGCAACGATTTTTTGAGTGCCAACATAACGTTTTCGGTCTTCACCATCGGGTCGGCTTTGAGCAGACCGCCTACTACTATCATATTGAACGTCTTTTGTGCTCCCATCTCAATAGCCTTATCGGTGGCATCGATGCAATATACCGAAATATCCTTGCGTGTCGGTTTGCGGGTCATACCGTTGGAGTCATAGATGAGTATTCCGCCCGGTTTTACTCTCTCCTCAAACTTATCCATCGAAGGTTGGTTTAGCACGATGGCAATATCGTAGAATTTAAGGATAGGCGACGATATTTTTTTGTCGCTTATCTGTACTGTTACGTTTGCTGTTCCGCCGCGTTGTTCGGGGCCGTATGCCGGCATCCAAGTTACCTCTCTGCCTTCCAAAAGTCCCGAATAAGCCAATATTTTACCCATCGACAATACGCCTTGTCCGCCAAATCCTGCTATAATTATCTCTTTTTTCATATCTTTTTTGTGTTTTTTTAGATTAAAAAATTAGATGTTTTTTAGGTCTCCCAATGGATATTTTGCAGTCATATTCTCTTGCATCCAAAGGTTTGCTTTGTGAGGAGACATACCCCAACCTGTGTTACAGGTCGAAACAAATTCCACTACCGAAGTACCTTTTTTCTGTTGGCAGTTTTCGAATGCTTTGCGGATAGCTTTTTTGGCTTTCATCACGGCAGGTAGCTTATCAACGCTCTGACGCGTAACATAGCAAGTACCGTCGATTAGAGCAAGCATATCGCTTATTTTCAACGGATAACCGTTCATTTCATGGTCTCTGCCCGACGGACAGGTAACGGTTTTCATACCTTCGAGGGTAGTAGGTGCCATCTGACCTCCTGTCATACCGTATATACCGTTGTTGATGAAGAAGATAGCGATGTTTTCGCCACGGTTACAAGCATGTATGGTTTCGGCAGTACCGATAGCCGCCAAGTCGCCATCACCCTGATATGTAAATACGTACTTGTCGGGCAATAGTCGTTTGATAGCCGTAGCCACAGCAGGAGCACGTCCGTGAGCCGCTTGTTGCCAATCTATATCAATATAGTTGTAGGCAAACACAGCACAGCCTACGGGAGCCACGCCCACTGTTTCGTTTTGGATACCCATTTCGTCGATTACCTCGGCGATAAGTTTGTGAATCACACCATGGCTGCAACCCGGGCAGTAGTGCATCACGTTCTTAGTCAATAATTTGGTCTTCTGATAAACCAAATTTTCGGGTTTAAGAATCTCTTGTTTTGTCATATTATTTAATTTTTTTTGTGATTGTTATTTTATTTAACTATAATTTGTTTTGATTCTATAAGTTGTCCGTTTATAATAAGTCGTATATAATATATTCCTTGTGTTAGTCCGCTTAATGATAGATTTGATTTGTGTGTGTGTCCATAAATTTTATTTATCATTCCATAGTCGTTCCAAAGCTCTATTTCGTAATTACCTTCGTATGGTATATTGTATGAACTATGGTTATCGTTACCTTTAAATACTGAAATTTCGGTGTTATTCGATGCTGGATTCGAAAAAGTCATGTAATAAGCATTCCTATCTACAAAAGTAAATGTTTTACTAAACCATTCTGTAATACCACACTCACGAGAGGTATATCTTACTTTTATTAATATAGTTTGATTTTCGTAATTTTGTTTTTTAGATAGTCTAAAATTAAAAGAGCGTCCTATCTGTATCATTATGGGATAACCCGAAGGGAATATGTTTGATATTTCCCACTCTACGAAAGTATCAGGCTCTATCTGTTTGTTAAATCTGGCTTCTATTATGTAATCTGTATCTGTATATGGTTGAGCTACGATATGCCGATATTTTGGGTCGCATATAACTACGTTAGGTACAGGATTACCAACAAATATTCTTTTCGAAAAGTTTTTAGTATTAGGATGTTGCATATTCGAAGGATAATCAACATTGGCATATATGGTAATATCTCCTGTATATGGTACTATTGTATCTTTGGATACATTAATACCTCCCCAAGGTATCAAGTTGTCGTTTATTTGCAACATTTTACCTCTTATAAATTTAGCACTATGTTTATTATTGCTATACTCTGGATAATAATACATAGCAGCATATTTCTCCTTTAATATTATTCTATCCTGATTATTATGTGCATAGTAACTCCAAGACAAATTAGCTTGCGAAGGTAATCCATTTACTTGATATACCCCCTCTTTACATATTTGATCTAATCCACTTATAATAGGCTCATTGACAATAAGAGAGATATCTTCTCCATTTTCTTGTATAAAAAACAAATCTTTGGATACAGGTACGCCGTTCCAAGATTTGGCACTCGGTATGGTGTTGGCTGTAAAAGCATTTTGTGAATAACTGTTAAATGGAGTTCGATAGCTATTTATAGGCTCATAGGATTCGGGTGAATTACTCGGATTCTGTGTAGCTCCCGCCGATACGGGGTATAACTTCTGTGGATGTTTTATGTTTATGTCTTTAGTATATGATTTAACCTTTCTCATATCCGGGTGAACGTGATAAATCATAAGCCCATGACCTGGTAGAGAGCTGTCGAACTTTATTTGTTGTCGGTTCTCTAATATAAAATACTCGTCCGGAGTAGATGTAGGTATCTTATAAAACGACCACTGTCCTACATAAGTACTTGCCGGTTTTAGTATGATATTCCCCTTATCGGGAAGCTCTTTGAGATTAGCCCAACCAAATATCTGTGTCTTTACAAATGGATTAAAATGTGCGGGGCGATGTCCACCTCCATTATAACCTCCATGAGCCATCAAGTCCCAATTACCTGTACCTTTAAACTGTCCATTACCCTCATAATTTCTATCATAAAAATCGGGTGCTCCCAAAATATGACCTATTTCGTGGCACAGAGTACCTATCCCTTTCATATTACCAGTAATATCCAATTCATTAGAACAACTATATAGGTGAAATCGCTTATTGTCAAATCTGTTCACAAGACCCCATACCAAATCAATTGTTCCCTGATGTGGCCATATAGTTTCATCTTTTACCGCTTTACCTGAGTATATAACATGAACAAAATCAACAAATCCATCTCTATTCTCATCAAAATTACGATAATCAATATCTTTATTTGCCTCTTTTATAGCCTCTCTTATAATCTGTTCCGATTTACTGTCATCTATATAATGTTTACTATTATGTTTTGAGGTGTACGGACCTGCTACCGTAAAGTTTAGAGTTAGCTGTCCGTAAGAGTTTTCTCGGTAAAAATCTTTGGCACTTCCAGTACCATTATAATTTGACTTATTTAGTTGGCGTTCAAACTCTGATTTGCTTATCTTCATTTTCTTGTCTGGAAAATCCATCAGTATCACAAGCACATTTTTAGTCCCCTTTGTACCAACAGGCTTTATCTTTTTAAATACGTCTAATATTATTCCAATAAGTAATAAGTCCAATTCGGGAGTTCCCAAAAAAGTTTTTAAATTGGGAGTTTTGAGGTATGATACAAACTGTTGCTCTACGAACGAGCGTTTTTGTGGATTATGTGCTAATATGCCAGATAGCATAGGTTCGTTGGTTTTAGGGTTGATGTCAATATACTCATAATCTCCATTGTCGTTAGTGGTTATAAGAAGTCCGTCGCTGGTGGTATAATATGTCAATAATCCCTTTTTTTTTCTTTTTACCGACAGTATTGTGTTATCCGACTGTAGTACATCAACGGTTGCTCCATCCTTAAATCTATCAAGTTGCAAATTAACATAATTTGATATAATAGTTTTTTTATCAAGTTGCTGTAAAAATGCCTTTTCAGATGCATTTCTATCTACAGGGTTAGAAGCAACTATCCCCGATAGTTGTAAATCTGCATTAATATATTCAAATATACCTGTACCATTTTTCTTAATCGGATAACCGTCTATTGTGGTAATGCAGTAGTAATACTCATCGCCCATTTCGGTAATGGTAATACTCTTTCCATTGGGCATAGTTACCTGCTTTGGTGTAGGGTCAACAGGAACTGCCAACATTGGTACCCCCCACAATATCATAAAAAGAACTATTAATATATTTGTCTTCATTCTCATCTTTTTATTTTCCATATTTCAGCTATATATTTTTATTGTCATAAAACTCCATATACTCGTTTTCAGGCGGTGTAATAGTTGTATAGGATACTACTACATTCCCGTTACAATCGTAAATATCTCCTTCCACAAACTCGCCTCTTCCTCTTAATTCAAATCTTATTAAAGTTTTAAAATAGTAATTCATGGTTACAGTATCTTGCAAAAGGGATATAGACATATCTTTTTCGTCCATACTGTTATTGCATAGCTCCGCCAGCCATGGCAGATTTATAATCGGGTCATCTACTCCGCAGACAGTTACATAGTGGTTGGTGTAGATGATAGTCCCTTTTCAACAGGTTACCAATGTTATAGCCAAACCTAAAAATAGTAGCAAATAGACTTTTTTTCATAATGTGTTAATTTTTATTGTTTTATCGACCAAATGACACCTAAATTTATTTTATTCTCATCAAACTCATACAACTCTGGCATTGGAGGAGTAACTGTCGTATAGGAAAGTATTTTATCTCCCGAACAATTAAAAATATCTCCTTCTACGAACTCACCCATTCCTTTTAATTCAAAAGTTATAAGAGTTACAAAATAGTAATCATTTGTAATTGTATCTTGCTTAAGATATATAGACATATCTTTTTCGTCCATACTGTTATTACATAGCTCCGCCAGCCAAGGTAGGTTTACAAGTGGGTCATTTACTCTGCATGCGGTTACATAGTGGTTGGCGTAGATGATAGTCCCTTTTCTACAGGTTACCAATGTTATAGTTAAAACTAAAAATAGTAGTGAATAAACTTTTTTCATAATATACTAATTTATCTATTTGTTTATATACTCCAAATACTCAAACTCTTTTGGCTTTTAAATAACTACCTTGCTGTTCCTAACATTTTTTTGAGCATTTCGGCAAATTCAATAGATTTATCAAGTATTAATATAGTTCCTATTAAGAGTACGACTAATACTATTCCTATTCCTAATATTTTCGATTTTGTTATCATAATAGAATATTTTTTTTAATCAAGCACCTACACACTACAAGCATTGCAGGTGCTTGAATAATAAATTATTTTACTTCAAATTAAATTTCTCTTTGAATTTTTCGATGATTTCCTCAGCCGAAGGAATGTTGCCACCCATACGACCGTGAAACTCAACAGGTACTTTGCCATTTACAGCCAAACGTACATCTTCTACCATCTGACCTGCCGAAAGTTCTATGGTCATAAAGCCTTTTGCTTTTTGGGCAAGCTCGGCAATCCTCTTTGTCGGGAATGGCCAAAGGGTAATCGGACGTAACAAACCAACCTTTATTCCTTGTTCCCTAAGGGCTTCCATAGCATTACCGCAAAGACGTGCGGCAGAACCGAATGCAACAAATATATAGTCGGCATCGTCGCAGTTTTGCTCTTCAAACAACACCTCTTTCTCTTCGATTACTCTATATTTTGCTTGTAAGCGATTGTTGGTAGCCTCCATTACATCGGCTTCCAAAGCAAGTGAAGTGATAATGTTTCGCTCTCTGTCGTCTGTTTTGCCCATTGTACCCCAAGGACACTGTTTGCGAACTTCCTCCTCGGTACGACGCGGTTTAAACGGAGGCAACACCACCTTTTCCATCATTTGTCCGACAATACCGTCTGCAAGTATCATAGCCGGATTGTTGTATTTGAAAGCCAATTCAAAGCCCAAATCTACAAAATCCGCCATCTCCTGCACTGTCGAGGGAGCAAGGGTAATAAGGCGATAGTCGCCGTGTCCGCCGCCTTTGACGGTTTGGAAATAGTCGGCTTGCGACGGTTGAATGGTACCCAGTCCGGGACCGCCACGCATAACATTTACCAAAAGACAGGGCAGCTCGGCTCCTGCAATGTATGATATCCCTTCTTGTTTCAGCGACATACCCGGCGAAGACGACGAGGTCATAACTTTTTTACCGCATGCGGCACCTCCGTAAACCATATTGATAGCGGCTACTTCACTTTCGGCTTGTAATACCACCATACCTGTGGTTGTCCAAGGAGCTTCGTCCATAAGGGTTTCCATAACTTCCGATTGCGGTGTGATTGGGTATCCGAAATAACCGTCGGCTCCACAGCGAATAGCAGCATGTGCAATCGCTTCATTTCCTTTCATCAATTTAATTTCTTCCATAATTTTTTCAAATAATTACGCATTAATCAATCATTAATTTTTACTCTATAAACAGAAATAACAGCATCCGGGCACACCATTGCGCACGCCGTACAACCGATACAATCATCTTCCTTTACCATCGTAGAATAATGGTAACCCTTGGAATTTACTTTTGCGTTCAACTCCAATACACTTTGTGGACACGACTGAACGCACAGGTCACATCCTTTGCAACGCTCGGTATCAACTACCACGGTTCCTTTAATTTTTGCCATATTATATATTTAATTTTTAGTTATATTATTCCGTTTAAAACGATTTGCAAATGTACTCATTTTCCTCTGTATGTACAAATATATTTTTAATCAAAAAAATAATCGTACCAATTGAAGCAATCTAAATTATTTGTACTACCTTTGCGAGTTTATTGCAATAGATAAAAAATGATTCGGTTTGTAAGAAAATATACATTACCCATAGCGATAATCTTGGGAATAGTTGGTTATAAATGGTTTGGATATTTCAATTTTCTCACTCCATACCTTATTTTTGCCATGCTTTTCTTTACATTTTCGAAAATAAACTATGCCAATCTAAAACCTTCTTGGCTACATTTCTGGCTGATAATCATTCAATTGGTGTTTGGGGTATCCGTTTTTTATCTGCTACGTTCGACAGACATCGTTGTGGCTCAGGGAGTTGCGATATGTGTCTTATGCCCTACGGCAACGGCAGCGGCGGTAATCACTCAAAGGCTGCGAGGCAATATCGAGTTTGTAGCCTCCTATACGCTATATATCAATCTGGTAATGGCGGTTTTTATTCCGCTTATCTACCCTGCGATGCACCAAAACAGTGCCGATATCGGCTTTACTATGCTCTTTTCGCGTATATTCGGTATGATATTTCCGTTGCTTATCTGTCCTTTTCTTTTGGCGGTTGTCGTCAGGCGATTTCCGAAGATGAATGACAAAGTGGCTAAAAACAGCGGAGTCGCTTTTTATATTTGGTCGGTGGCTTTGGTGATAGTAATAGCTAAAACCACCAAATATTTCGTTGAATACGAGGGCGTTGGTTCGTCTGTGGCAATGCTTATGAGTGGAGCTTTTGTAGTGTGTTTGTTGCAGTTTTTTATTGGCAAAATAGTCGGAAAGTGTTACGGAGAGTTGATTGCATCGGGGCAGGCTCTTGGGCAAAAAAACACTATTTTCGCTATATGGCTTGCAAACACCTACTTCAATCCCGTTGTGGCGGTTGGAGCGGGGGCATACATTATATGGCAGAGCATTTTTAATACGGTTCAAATATATTTGGTAGAAAGCAGAAAAACAAATTGATTATTTTGATGTTTGTAACTTGTTGATAATATATGAAATATATTTTTTTTGTGGTTTGATTATTTCGGATATTTGTATAAAATTACACACAAATCCAAAAAAAAGTAAAAAAAATTTGTTGTAAATGAAATAAATTTATAATTTTGCACTTTAAATTTAGAATTAAATTTTTGAGAAGCAAGAAGTATAAATTAATAAAAACGTATTTTATATGAAAATGTCAAAAAACATTTTGGGATTAATTTTGTTATCAATCGTTTTTATCGGATGTAACAAAAAATCGAATCTGAGTTCTGCTCGTTCGGAACGTACCGGTTGGGAGTATAATAACCCCAATAAAGGTTTTTTCAATGTAAAAAGCACGTACAAAGCGATGGTGCCTCCGGGCTGTATTTATGTTGAAACAGGATCGTATGTAAAAGGACAAAATGAAGACCCAATATCAACACAACAGGATGCAAGAAAACGCAGAATCGAAGTTGCAGGTTTCTTTATGGACGAATTTGAGGTAACCAACATCAACTGGCGTGAGTATGTTGCTTGGTTGCAAGGTGTATATGCACATGATCCTAAAAAATATCTTGCAGCATTACCCGACGAAACCGTTTGGCGTTCGGAACTTGCATACAACGACCCTCAGGTTAGAAACTACTACTCACACGTAGCTTACGGCTACTATCCTGTGGTAGGTGTTAGTTGGGAGCAAGCTATGGAATATTGTTCGTGGCGTACGGATAGAGCTAACGAAAGGATTCTTATCGACAGAAAATTAATCGACTTTGTAGATTTGGAGACTATCAGCTCAAATATTCAGAATGCCGATACAACCGAATACGGCAAATATATCTTCTATACCGGCAAGAAAAATGAGTATATGAGAGAAAATGGTCGCGATCAAGAGGTTGATTTGGACGGTGTAATATATGATGCAGAATTTCGCTTACCCACAGAGTCCGAATGGGAATATGCCGCATACGGTGTAGTTTCCACAAAAGATGAAGAACACACTTACGATCAAGGTAGTACATATCCTTGGGCTGGATACCAACTCCGTTATATGCAGAAAGGCAAGAATAAAGGTAAGTTTATGGCTAACTTCGTAAGAGGGAAAGGCGACCAAGTTGCTTTTACAAGAAATAACTCTATGACTGTACCCGTAGATTTCTATTTGCCTAATGCTTTTGGATTGTACAATATGGCAGGTAATGTTAATGAGTGGGTACTTGATGTGTATCGTGCTACTTCGGACGAACTGTTTAGTGAACTAAACTCTTTTAGAGGTAACAACTGGATTTCAGACTCTGCGTATGCAGAAACTATCTTGGATAGAATGCCTCCTATGGAGCCCGAAGTGCGTGACAGTATGCGTAACTATTTGGTGAACGAGAAAAAGTTCTATCAAACAGGACGTGACGTAAGAGATTTTAGAGACGGAGATGCATACTCTGCCATAGCAGATTCGGTATTGGTTTACACAGACGCTACTCCAATCGAACAAGCTACTATGATTTCCAATACGGCTCGCGTTTACAAAGGCGGTAGCTGGAAAGACAGAGGTATTTGGCTCAATCCGTCAAAACGTCGTTGGCTCGACCAAAAAGACAAAGCAAGCGATATAGGTTTCCGTTGTGCTATGAGTGCGGTAGGCGGTAAGAAAAACAAACAATAATACTTGTTTTGCGAATTATAAACGGTAAATAATGTTTATACAAAGAGCCTATCTTTCTAAGAAGGCTCTTTTTTTTGTCATGATAAAATCATATACGACAATATTTATCGATGCAAATGTTTTTTTTGTTTCTAATGTCCGAAAAACAAATACTTAAAAAAGAATTAAACCAAAACAAAAAATTGATATTAAGATAAAATAGATTTTTGTAACTTTGTCTTTTATTTTTTTGAATGTAAAAAAAAATTAGATTTATGGAAAGAGTAATAATAAAAGATGCCCTTAAACGCACCGATTATGGTAGCGAGATAAATGTAAAAGGTTGGGTTAGAACACGTAGAGGAAACAAAAACGTAAGTTTTATAGCTCTCAACGATGGCTCTACCATCAACAACATACAGGTGGTAGTGGATTTAGCCAAATTCTCGCACGAGGAGTTGAAGAATATTACCACAGGGGCGGCACTGTCGGTTTGTGGCGTGTTGTCCGAAAGTATGGGACAGGGGCAAAATGTAGAAATACAGGCAACTAAAATAGAACTTTACGGTACGGCAACCCCCGAGGAGTATCCTTTACAGAAAAAAGGGCACACACTTGAATATCTTAGAGAGATAGCCCACTTACGCCCTCGTACAAATACTTTTGGGGCTATATTTCGTATGCGACATCATATGGCAATGGCGATACACAGTTTTTTCCACCAACGTGGATTTTTCTACTTCCACACGCCGATAATAACAGCGAGCGACTGTGAAGGGGCAGGGCAGATGTTTCAGGTAACAACCCAAAATTTGTGCGATGTCAAAAAAAATGATGATGGTGCTATTGATTATTCATCGGATTTTTTCGGTTCGCCCACAGCCCTTACCGTATCCGGACAGCTCGAAGGGGAGCTGGGAGCTATGGCTCTTGGGGCAATATATACTTTTGGTCCTACGTTTAGAGCCGAAAACTCCAATACGCCTCGCCACTTGGCAGAGTTTTGGATGATTGAACCGGAAGTTGCTTTCATAGAAATAGAGGAAAATATGCAGTTAGCCCAAGACTTTGTTCAGTTTTGTGTTAATTGGGCATTGGAACATTGTCGTGAGGATATCGAATTTTTGGCTAAAATGTATGACAACGAATTGATAGACCGACTTAAATTTGTGGTAGATAATGACTTTGTTCGTCTTACATATACGGAGGGAATAGATATTTTGAAGCAAGCGATATCGAACGGCAAAAAATTTGAGTTCCCTGTGGATTGGGGTACAGACTTGCAGAGCGAACACGAACGCTATTTGGTAGAGGAGCACTTCAAAAAACCTGTGATTCTGACAGATTATCCCAAAGATATTAAGTCGTTCTATATGAAGCAAAACGACGATGGCAAAACAGTTCGTGCCATGGACGTATTATTCCCGCGTATCGGCGAAATTATAGGAGGTTCGCAGCGAGAGGAAGATTTCGAAAAGCTAAAACGTAGAGCCGAAGAGATGGGCGTACCTACCAAAGATATTTGGTGGTATCTTGATACTCGTCGTTTTGGAACTGCTCCGCATTCAGGCTTTGGACTTGGTTTTGAGCGTCTGATGCTGTTCGTTACCGGTATGCAGAATATCAGAGACGTTATCCCATTCCCGCGTACTCCAAACAATGCTAACTTCTAAGAAGTCGGCGTAATATTCAGAAAAAAGAGCTTATTTACATTTAAGCTCTTTTTCTATATATATTTTGGTGTCTATTTTATTTTGCAAATTTTGGGAACTATTGCCTTTCGACTTCGATTTTTCCCACTCTTCCACAGCTTTTTCCGTCTCGCCTAACTTAAATAAAATATCGCCGTAATGCTCGAACAAATCGGCATCGTCGCTATACATCAATGCACGCTCAATATAGAATTTGGCACCTGCCAAATCTCCTTGTTTGAACAGTACCCAAGCATAAGTGTCTAAATATGTGCTGTTTTGCGGTTCGGCTGCAATAGTTTTGCTGCTCATATTTTCTGCCTTCATAAGTTCTGTATTACACTCCGACAGAAAATAGGCATAGTTATTCAATGTCAATATATTATTCGGATTGTACGATAGCGATTTTTCGTAACTCTCAAAAGCCTCCGTATAAAGACTGTCTTGTATCAACAAATCTCCTTTGACACTCATAATAAGTGATTTGAAAACATTCTCTTTGTCATCAATATTTTTTTCATAAAAATCTATCAATTCAAGAGCCTCTTTTTCTTTTTTTAATTGTATATGTCCCATTACCTTATAATACGACCACGTAGAGTTGTTTGGAAAAAGCTTTTCGGCTTCGTCGGCAACCTTTATCAGTTTGGCAACACTGTCGTTTAGAATCTGTATCTGAGCCAACATATTCCAGTTGTTCTCTTCTTCGGGATTGAGTGATATTGCCGTATTTAGTTGGTCTTCCGCTTTGTCTTTATCCTTGCGTTCGAACAGATATGCACCATATAGAGCATATATGACACTCTCTTTGGGATAATATTCTATCAATCTGTTGAAAAACTCATCGGCTTCCGTTTCTCTATTTTTAGCTTCGAGGTATTGTATATGATTGATAAACACTTCTATTTTTTCGGATATGTCTATGTTTTGGTCTTCTATTATTTTGTTTAAACAATATTCCACTTGCTGTTCGTCGTTTTTGGTATTATAATAATCCAATAGAACCATATATACGTAGCCGTTATTTGGATATTGTTCGATGAGATTGTTGAGCGAGTTTAATGCAGCAGTTGTATCTGATATCGTAAAATAGTACTGTCCTATCAGTGTCTTATATTCCGTATTATGCGGATATTTGTCTATCAAAGAGCTTATCTCGGCAATTGCTTTTTTGTGTTGATTTTTTTTGTTATAATAACCTACTTTTGCCATAACGGTTTCTATCGTGGTACCTCTTAATATTTCGATTTTATTCACCGTATTAAGGTATTTTTTACCTTTGCCGGTAACCTCATATAAGTTGAGCAAGTTATAAAGATACGATGTTTTGCTTTTGTTTTTTTTAGATAGCTTTTCGAAAATATTAATTGCCTTATTATATTCGTTTTTGCTTATACAATAGGCTGCCTCTATCTCTCTGTAATAGTCGTTTTGGGGATTGTATTTGATTGCTTTTAGAAGAGCTTTGTGAGCATCGCTATTGTTTGTAAACTGATACATTTTTGACAGTTCGAACCAAGCCGCCGCATTGGTACTGTCTATCGCCAGACACCTCCGATACTCATTTATGGCAGCAGCGAAGTTGCCTCTGTGTTTGTAGTTTTGAGCGTTGTAGAAAGCATAATCTATTCTTTGAGTATCGGTACTGTCCACAAGCTGCTCTTCGGCTATTTTTTGTAAAAAAAGACTCTCTTTTGTTTGTTGTGCTCTAATAGTGGTATTAAGGGCACACAATAGCATAATAACGTATATGTATCTCATTGTATATGTGAAAATTCTTTTTTTTTGATAAAAATAGACTACAAAGATATAACAATATTTTTGTAAGTAAATCGGTTGTGATTATTTTTTTAGTTACTCAAAAAATAATTGACACTATTATTTATATATAAACTTTTATAGCGAAAGGGTTTATTGTTGAATAATATTTTTTCGACACAAATAAATATTGAGATAAAATTAATTTTTGTAACTTTGTCTTTTCAAACCGTTATTGGCTATATTTATCAATAAATATCTCAAAAATAAGACCATAGATGACACAACCAACGACTTCATACAGCAAACAACCCGTTGCTTTTTTGCCTGTATTTACCGGTACCAACTGCGATTATGACACCGCAAAGGCATTTGCAAAAGCAGGAGCTTTGGTTACTTCATCGGTATTTAGAAACCTTACCGACGAAGATATTTTTGCCTCTATCGACGAGATGTGTCGTAAGATATCCGAATGTGATATCTTTGTACTATCCGGCGGATTCTCTTCGGGCGACGAACCCGATGGTAGCGGTAAGTTTATCGCCAATGTTCTGAACAACATCAAAGTAACCGAGCAAATACACGCTCTTCTCGACCGTGGCGGGCTTATATTGGGTATCTGCAACGGATTTCAGGCATTGATAAAATCGGGCTTGTTGCCTTACGGACGTTTGGGAATGGTTACCGACAAGTCGCCGACGCTATTTAGAAACAATATCAATCGACATATATCGTTGATAGCCAATACAAGAGTCAGTTCGGTAAATTCGCCTTGGCTGTCGAGTTTCGAGATAGGCGAGGTGCACTCTGTGGCTATGTCGCACGGAGAGGGCAAGGTGGTAATTTCCGAAGAGTTGGCAAAAGAGCTTTTTGAAAAGAAACAGATTGCCTTTCAGTATGTTGATTTGCAAGGTAATATAACTATGGAAGAGCCTTATAATCCCAATGGTTCGATGTATGCTATCGAGGGTATGATTTCCGAAAATGGGCAGATACTCGGTAAAATGGGACATTCGGAGCGTTATGAGGATAATCTTTTCAAAAATATTTATGGCAATATGCAACAGCGTATTTTTGAGAATGCGGTAAATTATTTCAGTACTAAAAATGTTTAAAAACACAATGCAGGGCGAACTCCTCTATACAGGTAAAACAAAGCAGGTTTTTACCACAGACAATCCCGATTTGATCGTCATTCATTACAAAGACGATGCTTTCGCTTACAATGGTATCAAACGAGCTCAGATAGCCAACAAAGGTGTTATTAATAATAAAATATCGGCTATAATCTATCAAAAACTCGAAGCAGAGGGCTTTCGTACTCATTTTGTGAAAATGCTTAACGACCGCGATCAACTCTGCAAACGCAAGAGCCAGATAATACAGCTCGAATTTATTGTTCGTAATATAGCGGCAGGCTCTATGGCAAAACGTCTTGGGCTTAAAGTAGGTACACCGTTTGCAACTCCCGTATTTGAAATTACCTATAAAAACGACGAACTATCGGACCCTATTATAAACGAACACCACGCCGTAGCATTGGGTCTTAGTACCTATGACGAATTAGCCGAAATACACGATGTGGTACGACGTCTCAATACCACATTGCAACGCATATTTGCCGATATAGGTGTTACCTTGGTAGATGTCAAATTTGAGTTTGGTCGAACTCCCGACGGCACTCTGGTACTTGCCGATGAAATATCGCCCGACACCACTCGCTTGTGGGATACAAAGACAATGGAGAGTTTAGACCGCGACCGATTCCGTAAAGACTTGGGTAAAATATCGGAAGCCTACGAAGAGATACTCAATCGTCTGTCGGCGACAAATTGATGTGTTGCCGACAAAATTAGTTTGTAGGCAGTTATTGAATCTTTTGGAAAAGGAAGTAATAGGGTTTTACAAACAGATAACAAAAAGTAAATAAACGATACATATATATATCGGATATAACGTCCGAAGATAAGTTGTGGTCTATCGATAAGAAGCCTTTGTAATGTAAGTTGTTAGAAATTGGCGATTTCGAATAATAAAGCATTGGTATTCGGATAAATTGCTGTATGGGAATAAAAATATAGATATTTACATACAATCTTCTCTTTGTATTATAAAAACCGAACAACTCAAAATTAGTTTATTTCTAAATTCCTACATTAAAAAAATTACTATCTTTGTAAAATAAAATTGAAAAATTTATTCCTTATGGAGTTTAAAGCGAATGAAGGCAAGGAACTTGCCATTGAAATAGAGGGTGTAAAATGGCTCAGAATACCTATTCGTACTCACGTGGTAATGCGTGACGACGACCTGTTTGCAGATGTTGTCGATAAATACACCAAAGATATTCGTCAAAATGGCGATATTATCTTTTGTAGCGAAAAAATAGTGGCTATCACACAAGGGCGGTCGTATCCCATCGACGAGATAAAACCGTCGAGGTTGGCTAAATTCCTTGTTAAGTTTGTTTACAAATCGCCGTACGGTATTGGTCTTGGTAGCCCTCACACTATGCAGCTTGCCATCGAGGATGTTGGCATACCGCGTATTTTACTTGGTTGTTTGGCGGCTGCCGTTACCAAACCTTTTGGGGTAAGGGGTGCTTTCTATAAGGTTTGTGGCAAAAAGGCTTACGCTATCGACGGACCTTGCGATTACACGTTGCCACCATACAATAGGTATGCCAAAAAAGCCCCGTTGAACCCCGACCGTGTCGCTCGTGAGATGAAAAACAAACTCGGTAATGAGTTTATAGTGCTTGATGCCAACGATTTAAATGTTGATATTTTGGGCAAATCGTCGAAATCGCTCGATGAAAAATTTCTGAAAGCACTCTTCAAAGACAATCCGCTCGGACAGTCGGCACAACAGACACCGATAGCTATTGTCCGTAAAGCATAAAATGATAACGATAAACTAATAAAAATATTTTGGTATGATAAATTATATTGTTTGGGATGTAAGTCCGGAGATATTCAGGATAGGACCTATCACATTGCGTTGGTATGGGCTTCTGTGGGGATTGGCTATATATGTTGCTTTTCTGATTGTTACTCGCATTTTCAAACACGAAAACCGTCCGCAAGATTGGTCGGAAAAGATGTTTTTCTACGGAGCTATCAGTCTTATAATAGGGGCTCGCTTGGGTCATTGCCTATTCTACGGAGCCGGAGGCGACTTTTGGTATTACTATAAAAATCCTTTTGAAATCATCAAGGTGTGGGAAGGCGGTCTGTCGTCGCACGGTGGGGCGATTGGGCTTTTTGTCGGTATGTGGCTATATACCAAAAATGTAACAAAAAAAACGTACCTCTATATACTCGACAGACTCGTTATCGGAGTTGCTCTCGGAGCATCACTAATAAGACTCGGCAACCTTATGAACTCCGAAATATACGGCGAAACCACTACATTGCCTTGGGGTTTTATCTTTGTCAGAGACGGACAAACAGAGCCAAAACATCCAACACAAATTTATGAGATGCTATATTGTCTCATTACTTTTGCTATTACATATATAATGTATTGGAAATATAAGGCTTACCGCCGTCGAGGGTTGATATTCGGCGTTTTGCTTGTGTCTATTTTTCTTACCCGCTTCCTTCTCGAATTTATCAAAAATCCACAAGAACAGTTTGAAGTCGGAATGTTGCTCAATATGGGGCAGTTACTGAGTTTGCCGCTTGTGATATGGGGTATAGTGCTTATAGTTAGAGCTTTGAAGAAACCTGCCGAACTCGAAGACTTTGAGCGAGGGCAGTCTAAATCGACAAAAAAAATTTAGCTGTTTTTAGATGATAAGAGGGTATAATTGGCAGATGAATTATGCCCTTATTTTTTTGAATAAATAATTGTCTAATAGCCAATGTTGAAACTATCCATATTCAATCCCGACCACGAAATAGCTTTGGCAAATGACGATAAAAACTTTAAGCCGAAGAAAAATATAGTCCGCCTTGCCCACGACCTATCGCTATTGCCTCTCTGGTACGACGATGGTTGCACTATTGTCGCCTCTGCCACTACTCCGCAATGGGAAAATCTCGCATATAGCTTGGGGCTTAGCTACAACAAGGTGGAAAGCATTGATTATAGTACTGTTACCAAAATAAACTTATGGGGCTGGAATAAAGCCATTTGTAAATCACTCGCCGATAATGGTCTGCCTAATGAACTCACTACAACAGACTTACAACTTGCCGATATACGCCGCCTTACCGAACGTCGCACGGCAATAGAGGCAATGAAGCTCATTAATAATCTAATAAACAGTTCTTTAATCCCACAATCGCCTATAATACTAACCTCAATGGACGAAGTGCTGCAATTTGTAAAATCATTGGACAATGTGGCAGTGCTCAAATCGCCTTTGAGCGAAAGCGGTAAGGGAGTCTATTTTGTTTCTTCTAATACGATGAATCACAGTGTATTGGGCTGGATTCGACGAACTATTTTACAGCAAGGCTATATAGTCGCCGAGCGTCGTTACGAGGTACTACACAATTTTGCGATGGAGTTTGTTATTTCTGACACTACCGTCGATTTTGATGGCTATTCGCTTTTTACTACTAACGGCAAGTCGTACGAAAAAAATATTCTCATGCCCGACACAGCCATAGAGCAACTGATTGCCAAATATGTCCCGAATAGACTAATCGAGGATATTCGGGACATATTGATGTCGTTTGTAAAAAACAACATAGCTCCGTATTATAAGGGCTATCTTGGGGTAGATATGTTTATTTACAACCACGAAAACGAGTATCGTCTGCATCCGTGCGTAGAGATAAATCTCCGTCCTACAATGGGTCTGGTGGCTAACAGGTTTTACAAAAACTTTGTAACCGAGGGGCGACAAGGCACATTTAATGTGGATTTCTATAAAAATCCTAATGAGCTGGTCAAAGACCATCAATATCGTCAAAAAACAAATCCCATAGAGGTTGTAAATGGCAGATTAACAAAGGGGTATGCGTCTTTGTGTCCTATAATGTCAGACACACAGTATAGAGTAAGGGTAGAAATAGTATGAAAAAATTTTTTTGTGCATATTATCCGTTTTTGAAAGAAAAACCGATATAAAATCTTGGACCGCTAATAAAATCTTTCTGCGGATTTGATAAATTAAACATATAATCGGTCTTAAATACCAAGTGAATACGTTCTGTAAGAGCATATTCTACTCCTACAAAAGGAATGGTACTCAAAAAATGATATTTTCTTACAGATACGGTTTCGTCCGCTATATAGTCATTCTCTATCGGATGAAATATTTTGATATGTGTATAAGTCCCTCTCCCGACGGTATTGCCGACAAAAGGCTTGAATCTGCCAATCTGTGTGTAATAGTCTAACAAAATTCCCCACCACGTTATTGAGGCATAGCTTTGGTTTTCATAGCTATGTTTGCTGAAATAACCTTCGGCTCCAACCCTGAAATGGTTGCTCAGATACACTTTGCTGTATCCGCCTATACCGACAGTCAGACCGCTCAATTGTTCTACATATTTGTTGTTGAGTTTGTCCGTAAACTCAAATTGTTTGCTTTCGACATATCCGATATGTATAAACATACCACCGATAAAACCTTTATAGCCGAATGTTTTTTCTTTCTTTATATCTTGCGAAAAGGCAATAATGGAATTTGCCAAAAACAACAATAATAATATTATTTTAGTTGTCATTTTTTATTTTTTTGTTTTATTAATAAAAAGGATTACAGCGATTTTCGATTCGCTGTAATCTTTTTGTTTCGATTGAAAAATGATTTATTTGTAAATCTTTGCCTCTTCTTCTCCGCTCAATACCATTATACCGTGTTGTGCAAGAGCAGGTAGCTCGTCTTCGCCCGGATATATGGTTACGGGAGCTATATACTCTACCATCTCTTTTATGTAGTTGGCAAACTCCTTGCCGTATGTTATACCGCCGGTAAGTATTATGGCATCTACTTTACCTTTGAAAACAGTTGCTAAACTACCAATCTCTTTTGCAATATTATATCCCATTGCATCCCATACGAGTTTGGCGTGTTTGTCGCCCTCTTTGATACGGTTTTCTACCTCTATACCTGAGTTTGTACCCAAATGTGCGATAAGACCACCTTTGCCATTACACATTTTCAAAAGTTCTTCTTGTGTGTATTTGCCCGAAAAACAAAGTTTTACCAATATAGCCGAAGGTATAGTCCCCGAACGTTCGGGAGAGAAAGGTCCGAATCCAAGAGCATTATTTACATCAATAGCTCTGCCCTTACCGTGTGCGGCACAAGACACCCCGCCTCCTATATGCGCTATTATGAGGTTTAGGTCTTCGTAACGTTTGCCATTTTCTTTGGCATAACGACGAGCCACAGCCTTTTGATTTAAGCAGTGGAAAGTAGAGATACGCGGAAACATCGGATGACCGCTAATTCTGGCAATATCGTCCATCTCATCTGTTACTACGGGGTCTGCTATTATTACTCTCGTATTGAATGCTTTTGCCAACTCAACACCTACCAAAGCTCCGAGCGAACAAGCGTGTTCGCCATATTGAGCAGACTCTAAGTCTTTTAGCATAGCTTCATTTACTTCGTAAGCACCTGCTTCAATTGGTTTTAGCATACCGCCACGACCAACTATGATATCGAAATTGGTGTCAATATTATTTTCGGCAATAAAATTAAGTATTACTTCTTTTCTAAAATCTTTCTGCGAAGCAACTGTGGGGAAGGGGGCTATCTCTTCCGCAGTGTGACGAAGAGTTTTTTCATAAACATTTTTATCATCTTCAAAAACAGCAATCTTGGTCGAGGTAGACCCCGGATTGATAATCAACATTCTGTACATAAATTTCTTATTTTATTGTTTATTAATTAATAATTTACTCTGTTAGTGTAATAGTGTTTCAAAGGCTAATGTGTTGTTAATTAGAGTGTATGATGTTTGAAATTAAAGTCGCAAAGATAATAAAAAAATAATATTTATGCCACACCATAATAATACTACGATATTCTATTTGGCAGTAATATCTTTGTTTTTTTACAAATAGTATATTTTATTTGTTACATAATACGGATTAGTCGAGGAATTTTATCTGTGTTGTCAAATGTTAAATTAACGATAAACTTCAATTTTGTTTCTGTCAATAAAAAAAAAGTATTATTTTTGCATTTTGTAGAGTACTATTTTGAGTAAATACAGTTAGGTGTTTATGAATAAAAAATATAATTACTAATAAAAATAAATAAAATCTTAAATTAAAAAATCAAATTTTTTATGGAAACCAAAAAGCAAACAGTAAAAAAAGAGATTAAAAAGTCTCGTGGAGTTAATGCAGGTATCGTTATAATAGTGTGTGCCCTTCTTGCTCATCTATTCTTTTATTTGGTATTAGGCAGCGGTTCGAACTTTGAAGACGGCAATACCGACAATCACCCATTGAACCTTCTTGGAACAATGTACAAAGGAGGATTTGTGGTTCCTATCATCTTAACCCTATTGCTTACAGTAATAGTACTTTCTGTTGAGCGTTTCTTCGCTTCAAACAAATCGAAAGGTAAAGGTAACTTGATTAAATTTGTCGCCGACGTAAAAGCCGAATTGGCAAAAGGTAATATCGAAGCGGCTCAACGTCTTTGTGACAAACAACAAGGAGCTGTAGCTGCTATCGTTGATGCAGGTCTTCACAAATATCGCGAAGTAGAGTCTCTTGATATTCCAAAAGAACTTAAAGTGCAGGCTATTAAAGACGAAATCGAAGAAGCTACGGCTATTCAACTTCCTTCGTTGCAACAAAACTTACCTATCATCGCGACCATCTCTACTCTTGGTACATTGATTGGTCTTTTCGGTACGGTGTTGGGTATGATCAAATCGTTCCAAGCTCTTGCCGGTGCCGGTGGTGTTGACTCAATGGCTCTTTCGGTAGGTATCTCCGAAGCTCTTGTAAATACTGCTTCGGGTATTGCCACAGGTGCTTTGGCTATTATATCTTACTCATATTATAGTGGTAAAGTTGATAATATGACTTATGCTATCGAAGAAGTTAGCTTTGCTTTGGCACAAACTTATTCCGAAACACATAAATAATTATTTTTAAACAAAACAAAGTATTAATGAAGTTTTATTATATCATTCGTGTAATATAGTTTGAAAATAAGACGATATAATAAATTTCAAAAAATATCATATAATTTATGGGAAAAGTAAAGGTAAAAAAACAGAGTACATTCATTGATATGACTGCGATGAGTGATGTTACTGTACTGTTGCTTACGTTCTTTATGCTTACCTCCACTTTTATGCAAAAGGAGCCGATTACGGTTAATACACCTGCGTCGGTATCGGAGGTAAAAGTACCGGAAACCAATAGCGTTACTATCCTTGTGGATAAAGACGGCAAGATATTCCTTGCAATGGATAACCCGGCAGAACTGCAAAGAACAACTGAGGCAGTAGCGGCACACTATAATGTTACTTTTACGCCTGCACAACAAAATGCTATTAGAAAATTAACCTCTTTTGGAGTACCTATTAGAGAGTTGCCGGCATACTTGGATAAAACCGTAGAAAAACAAGATGCCTATGTACAAGAACAGCTCAAAATACCCAATAATCCACATATTGGAATACCCAATGGAGGTAGTGAAAATACGACAGGCGATGATGCAACAGCCACTAACACAATAGACCCCAATAACGAATTTAAAGTTTGGATCGAAAGTGCTACAAAAGGCAAGGCTATCGGTGAGGTTAAATTGGCTATAAAAGCCGATAAAACTACCGACTATAAGGTTGTGAAAAAAGTAATAAGCGATTTGAGAGAATTACGTAAAAACGAATATCTTTTGGTAACGAATTTGAGGACTGCTTCGTCAGACTAATTTTATTAATTTTTAAACACAAGAAAGGACAAAAATATGTCAGAAGTACAAGTAAATGATGATGGTGGAAAGAAAAAGGGAAGGCAGAAAAAGCAAATCCTAAGGGTGGACTTCACTCCTATGGTTGATATGAATATGTTGTTGATAACCTTTTTTATGTTCAGTACCACGTTGCTCAAACCTCAAGTTATGAACATAAGTATGCCCTCGAAAGAGAAAGCCGAAGAGGGGTCAGGAACAGAGTTTCGAGCATCTACGGCTTTAACCATTCTTTTGGGAGACGAAAATGATATATACTATTATGAAGGTATGCCTACCGAAGCCGATTGGAATGATACCGCTTATCTTAAACGTACTACATACAACGAAGATGGTATTCGTGCGATTTTGATGAAAAAAAATGATGGTACATATCAAAAAATTCAGGAACTTAAAGAGAAACGAAGTAAGGGAACTATTAGCGAACAGTTTTTTACGGAGAAGGTGACTGAAATACAGACAGATGCGAATAAAAATTTAAAAATAGCTCCTAACGTTTTGATAAAGCCCACAGATAATTCATCTTATAAAAATATGGTGGATGCTCTCGACGAAATGTTGGTATGTAATATAGGTTTCTATCAAATAGGAGAACTTACTGACGGTGATAGGTATTTGCTTTACTTAAAATCAAATAAAACTAAACCCGATTATTTGACTGATGCACAAAAAAAGGAGCTCGGTATTAACTAACTATTAAAAAGAATTGATTGTTATGGCAAAAGATTTTGATTTACAGTCGCCCAAGTGGCTTGAAATACTCTTTGAGGGTAAAAATAAGCGTTATGGAGCGTATCAATTGAGAAACGAATCGTCTAATAGACACATTAAAGCTTTGATAATAGTTACTATTTTAGGGTTTGCCGCTATATTTCTTCCCGAAGTTATCGAAAATATGATTATAAATCAACGAGAGGTAACTCAAGATGAGGCAATTAAGCAAACAGACTTCGACACTAAGATAGAAGATAAAAAAGAAGAAGACCAGCAACCTGTTGAGATACCCACTACTCCTCCTCCGGTATTAGCCAAAACCATTATGGTAACAGAGGCAAGAATCGTGGAAGATACCCAAATACAGGAAGAGAATTTGGCTCAGGCAAACGATGCATTGAAAAATTTGGATGCGGAAATTGCTGCCAAAACCAATCTTGAAGGTGTTACCGACGGAACAGGAGTTAATGTCGACGACTACCAACAAGTAGTACAAGACCCTGTTGAAAAAGAGGATAAACAAATCTATACTTGGGTACAGGTAAAACCTTCGTTTCCCGGAGGCGAAGAGGCACGCTTAAAATGGTTGCAAGAGAATCTTGTATATCCGTCGCAAGCAGTTGAAGCAGGTCTTCAAGGTTTGGTACAGGTTGGTTTTGTAGTCGAAAAAGATGGTTCGATTACTGACGTAAAAATTGTGAAAGGGATACATTCATTGCTTGATAAGGAGGCTATTCGTTTGGTTAAAGCTATGCCAAAATGGATTCCCGGAAAGCAAAATGGTAATACCGTAAGAGCTTATTTTACTCAGCCGATTCGTTTCGTTCTTAAATAAACTTTTTGATTATGCAAAAATACGAAGGTAAAGCATTGGCGATAATGATATTCGAGTCAGCAATGGCTGTATTCTATTTGTTGGCCGGGATTGGATTATTATTTTGGCAAAAAGCAGAGACAATAATCCAGAACCAACCCATTAGGATAGTTATAGGAATATTTCTATTGCTTTACGGTATTTTCAGAGTTTATAGAGCAATTAAGAAACTCGTTTAGAAGAATAATCAGGTTAATAGTATTGTATTGATACCGAATATGTTTTTGTGTTCGGTATCAATTTTTTGTTGGTAAACAAGTACATTGGTATATAGATAGTTTGCCTTGAATTGTATAAGTACAAATTTATTTTTAATTTTGCTCAAAATTTTGACATCAACTAAAAATATGAGAATAGTATATATGGGAACGCCTGACTTTGCGGTATATCCCTTGAAAGCATTGATAGATAATGGTAACCAAATAGTAGGCGTTGTAACTATGCCGGATAAACCCTCCGGTAGAGGTCAAAAGGTGCATTTTTCGGCGGTCAAAGAGTTTGCTCTCCGACATAATCTATTTTTGCTCCAACCCGATAGTCTTAAAGATGACGATTTTATTTCTACCTTACAGTCGTTGAAAGCCGATTTGCAGATAGTGGTGGCTTTTAGGATGTTGCCTGAAATAGTATGGAATATGCCCAAGTATGGCACTATCAATCTACATGCATCGCTCTTGCCCGAATACAGAGGAGCTGCTCCAATCAATTGGGCAATTATCAACGGAGAGACTCAAACCGGAGTTACTGTATTTAGGCTAAAGCACGAGATAGATACCGGTGATATCTTGTCGCAGAAGCGAATAGATATACTACCCGAAGACAATGCGGGTTCGCTACACGATAAAATGGCAGAGATTGGTTCTATGCTTATTGTGGATAGTGTTGAGGCTATTGAGAACAACAGGGTAATACCAGTACCACAAGATAGTAATCAAATATTGAAATCGGCTCCTAAGATTTTTAAGGAGACCTGCCGACTCGATTTTGATAAAGGCTGTCGACAGTTGCATAATATGGTAAGAGGATTGTCGCCTTACCCTACGGCTTGGTTCGAGTATCGCGGTATGTCGATAAAAGTTTTTGAGACCTATTATGAGGTAGCAACACATAACTTTTCAATAGGCGAAGTGCTATCGGATAATAAAACTTATGCTAAAATAGCTTTGTGTGACGGTTTTCTTTATCTAAAAGAGCTACAACTGCCCGGGAAAAAGCGAATGAAGATAAAAGAGCTATTGTTGGGCTACAAATTTTAAATTATTACCTCAATAAATTTACGATTAAAATATATTTATCTTTTTTGCTAAAATAATGTTAAATGCGAGGAGAGTGTGTTAAATAATAATAAAATCAATGAATTTTTGTGTTTTTTGATTTTGTTCCGGATAAAATATTGTATATTTGCATATATGTTCAAAAAACATTACTCTTAGACGCAGTGTATTGAAGTAATATTGTGTGAAAATTGTATAAAAATACTTGGCAATTAGGAAAGACCCTATATCTTTTGTATTAGTAATCGGATAGGATATCTGAATGAAGTAATTTAATGTAAAGGTATAAGAATGGGATACAATATTATTGATAGAATATACTAACAAAGAGGTATAATTTGATTGTAAATGGCTTATTCTGTTGGTCGGATATATTAAATAGTGTTTGTTTAAAAAAAAATTAAAATAAGTAGTATTTTGACGATTAATATTTTAGCTTTTAAATAGTAGTTATAGAAAAAAAATTAAAAAATGTTTGTTGTTTTAACTTTTTTTGTTAATTTTGCACTCAAAATATATTAATTAGTAAAAGTAAAGCAAATAGTATATTATAAAATTAGATTTATTATGAATAAAAATTTATTATTATTTTTAATGTGTTTGTTTCTAACAACTAACATAGTTGCTCAAACACCAACAAGCGGCAGCACACCGCAAAGACCTGCTCAAAGAGCGTATGCAAATACCGGCGGAGGCATTTTGATAGCACCTATTCCGGATCAGGTTTATATGGGGGCGCCATATATGCCGGAGCCTATTATTAGGGACGGAAATAAGACTTTGATCAAAAACAAAGACTATGTAGTTACCTATACAAATAATATAAATGTAGGTATTGCTATTGTTACCATATCGGGTAGAGGCAATTATCGTGATAGTAAAGATATCAGATTCAATATTATACCTAAATCCGTAAACCAAGTAACAGTGACTCCCGTTAGTGACCAAACTTTTAGAAACTCGCAGATTACACCTGAGCTACAGCTTGTGGATAACGGCAGACCTTTGAAGCAAGGTATAGATTATACCCTTTCTTATACAAACAACCTTAATGTGGGTATAGCAAGTGTTACTATCACAGGTAGAGGTAATTATAGAGATACAAGAACACTTAATTTTAAAATTGTTGCTAAAAGTATTAGTTTCAGCGGAGCTACTACTGCACCGGCTCAGTCCACTAACGAGAACAAACCGGCTACCAATAATCAGCAACAAAAACCCAAACCCAAACCAAGACCTGTAAGGAGATAAGTTTATAAGGTAAATTATATACATATTTTGTTGGGGTATTTTTTATAAAGCGTTTGTGATAAATAATGAATGCTAAATAGTCATTAAGACATAAAAAAAGAAAAAACTGCCTATAGATTATATTTCTACTTTGAAAATTTACAAACTTCAAAGTAAATGAATGTGTTATCTAAATTACCCGACGGCAAACTGATTGATTTGTACTTGTCGGGCGATAATAATGCCTTTAAAGAATTGCTTTATAGACACAAAGATTCTTTATATGCATATATATACTATTTGCTTAAAGATAGCGATTTGGCAGATGATTTTTTTCAAGATACTTTTATCAAGGCTATTACATTAATTAAACAAGGAGCATATTCTGAAAAGGGTTATTTTTATACTTGGTTGTGTAAATTATCCCATAATATGATTATCGATTATTTTAGAAAAAATAAGATAAATAATACTACACAAACATATTTTGCGGAGCAACCCTCGTCCGAATTATTCAAATATTTTATAGTTGAAAATACCATTCAAGACAGTATAATTGAGAAAGACCAACTCGAAGAGTTGAACTACTTAATCTCTCTTTTACCACCGGACCAAAAAGAGATTATAAACTTTCGCTTTTATCAAAATATGTCGTTTAAAGAGATAGCCGAGACCTTGGATATAAGTATTAATACTGCATTGGGTAGAATTCGATACGCTATATTAAATCTAAGAAAATTGGCTCAACAAAAAGCTATGTTGTATTAAGGTTTTCTATGTCTAAGTATTTAAACTTCTGTAATTTTATTTATCTGCATTATGTCTAATACCAAGATAGAGGTAAAAAATGCTAATACACATAACCTTAAAGGAGTTGATGTCGAGATACCGCATAATAAATTGGTGGTGGTAAGCGGTTTGTCGGGTAGTGGCAAATCCTCTTTGGCATTCGATACGCTATATGCTGAGGGACAGAGACGTTATGTAGAGAGTCTTTCGTCTTATGTAAGACAGTTCTTGGGCAGAATGCACAAACCCGAAGTGGATTATATCAACGGTCTTCCTCCTGCTGTTGCTATCGAACAAAAAGTAATTAGCAATAATCCTCGTTCTACTGTGGGTACTACTACCGAGATATATGAGTATCTCAAACTTCTATTCGCCCGTATTGGCAAGACTGTATCGCCTGTGTCGGGCGATATTGTCCAAAAAGACAATATAAAAGATGTTGTATCTTTTATTATGAGTCTGCCACCCGATACAGAGGTTTATCTTTTGTCGAATATAATTTTGACAGAAAACAGAAACATAGAGGAGCAGCTGCAAGTGCTTCAACAACAGGGATTTAGTCGTATATTCGTAGGAGGTGAGGCGATTAGGATTAATACTTGGTTGCAAGATATGCCAAAAGCAAAGGAGAATATTAAATTATTGGTCGATAGAATAAAAAACGACGGGCGTAAAGAGACCGAAAACCGTTTGGCCGACTCTGTACAGGTTGCTTTTTTTGAAGGGCACAACTCGTGTGAAGTAGTCTATTTTATCGAAGGCAAAGCAGAGAGCAAAACTTTTTCACAGGCTTTTGAGGCAGATGGCATCACTTTTTTAGAACCGTCGGTTGATATGTTTAGTTTCAACAACCCGCTTGGAGCTTGTCCCAAATGCGAAGGCTTCGGTAAGGCAATAGGTATATCGCCGGACTTAGTAATACCCGATAAGAGTTTGAGTGTTTACCAAGATGCTGTGGCGTGCTGGAAAAGCGAAGGAGCGAGAGAATGGAAACAGGCTCTTGTGCTAAATGCCGATAAGTTTGATTTCCCCATTCACAAGCCATATTGTGAACTTACCCCGGAACAAGTAGATACGCTTTGGAATGGGAATCAATATTTTGGAGGTATCAATCAATATTTTGAATTTGTCGAAAGTCAACAGTACAAAATACAGTATCGAGTACTTCTGTCGCGTTACCGCGATCTTACTATTTGCCCCGAATGTAAAGGCACACGCCTCAAAAAAGAAGCCTCAAACGTTAAGTTGTTTTTTTATAAACATTAAATTTTGTTCGAGAGAGTATTGTATTAAAATCAAAAAAAGACGGTAAAATGCCGTCTTTTTTGTATTATTCAGTCTTAATCTGTAATATGATTTTTGTAATTCAAAAAAAAGATGTAACTTTGTGGGTTGTTTTTTTAGCAACACTATTACTAACATTTTAATAAATAATTAATTACAAAAAATCAAGATGAATTTAAGTAACATCAAACCGGCAGCAGGTTCGGTAAGAACCAACAAAAGATTAGGTCGTGGTGTTGCATCAGGCAAGGGTGGTACATCTACCCGTGGGCACAAAGGTGCAAAGTCGCGTTCAGGTTATTCTCGCAAAATAGGTTTTGAAGGTGGTCAGATGCCACTACAACGCCGTTTGCCGAAATTTGGATTCAATCCAATTGAGAGAGTAGAGTACAAAGGTATCAATCTATTTGCTTTACAAGCACTTGCGGAAACAAAGAAATTAAACGAAATTTCTGTGCAAACACTTATAGAAGCAGGTATGATAACCAAAAAACAGAAGGTCAAAATTCTCGCAAAAGGAGAGTTGTCTGCTAAACTTAATGTAGAGGCTCATGCTTTCTCTAAGACAGCTCAAGAGGCTATCGAAAAAGCAGGTGGAACCATTAAAATCGTACAATAATGAGAATTATAGAAACTATTAAGAATATCTGGAAGATAGAAGACCTAAAAATAAAGCTTGGTATAACTCTTTTGTTTATACTTATCTATCGTTTTGGTTCTTTTGTGGTACTTCCGGGCATAGACCCCGCATCTCTTGCTGACTTAAAGCAACAGACTTCGGGAGGATTGCTTTCGTTGCTTGATATGTTTTCGGGAGGGGCTTTCTCAAACGCATCTATATTTGCTTTGGGGATAATGCCTTATATCTCTGCTTCTATCGTAGTTCAGTTGCTTGGTATAGCAGTACCTTATTTCCAAAAAATGCAAAGAGAGGGCGAGAGCGGACGCAGAAAAATCAATCAGATAACACGTTATCTGACGGTTGCTATATTGCTTTTGCAGGGTCCTTCTTATCTTGTGAACCTAAAAGTACAGATTGGTCAAGCATTAGGAGGTATTCCCGAAAACTTGAACAGTTTCTGGGGCTTTACTATGCCTTCGATAATAATTCTTTGTGCAGGCTCTATGTTTGTAATGTGGCTGGGCGAAAGAATGACAGACAAAGGTATCGGTAACGGTATATCAATGTTGATTATGATTGGTATTATAGCCCGATTGCCACAGGCTATCACGCAAGAGTTTATCGTTAAAATGAACGAAAACGGAGCCGGTGGTCCTATTATGTTTCTCATTGAACTTGTAATATTTGTAGTTGTTATCGGATTTGCAATACTATTGGTACAGGGTACGCGAAAAATACCCGTACAATATGCAAAACGAGTAATAGGTAACAAACAGTATGGCGGTGTTCGTCAATATTTGCCGTTAAAAGTAAATTCGGCAGGAGTTATGCCTATCATCTTTGCACAAGCTATAATGATGGTACCTGTGCTTTTCACTCTTGGCGACCAAGAACCCGGCGGATTTATACGTTCGCTAATGAATACCGAAGGATTTTGGCATAATTTTATATTGGCTCTATTTATTATTGCTTTTACATATTTTTATACTGCTATTACATTCAATCACAATCAGATAGCTGAGGAGATGAAACGCAACAACGGCTTTATACCCGGAGTAAAACCCGGTAAACAGACCGCAGAATATATTGATATGATTATGTCAAGAATAGTACTACCCGGCTCTATATTCTTAGCATTGATAGCTATTATGCCTGCATTTGCCAGATTATTTGGTATTACTACCGGATTCTCGCAATTCTTTGGCGGGACATCGCTTTTAATACTTGTAGGAGTTGTTCTCGATACATTGCAACAGATAGAGTCGCATTTATTGATGAGACATTACGACGGACTTTTAAAATCCGGAAGTCGTATCAAAGGTCGTAGCGGTTCAATGGCAGCATATTAAAGATTATTTTACGAATAAAAAAAGTAGTTCTATGGAGTGTTCCGAGAACTACTTTTTTATTTATGGATTTATCTAAAAGTTTATGGTTTGATAAACTTTTGTGTTACCGAATGTTTTTGATTTGTTACCTGTACAATATACATTCCCGAAGCGAGTGAAGAAATATCGATGTTTTGGGTGTTTTCGGCGGATAATATACGGTTACCTGTAATACTGTATATATTCGTACTATAAGGCAAACCATAAGTTTCATTCACTGTTATTTGATTTTGATATATAATTATATTTATTCCGATGTCCGTATTGTCGATACCCGCAATTATGGCATTGGGGTGCAAGTCTACAATGCCTGTAATCTCCGTCGATGTCTCTCCCAACCAACCTGCTTGTTGTAATTGCCCTGTGTATATTTTAATGAAATCAATATAATCGAGATTTACCGCATTGCCGTGTTCGTCCACAGCCCATTCTATTTTAAATCCGTTTTTTTCTATTGGGTCGCTATTGCCGTTATTATCTATATATCCCCAATCGAAAGCATCGAGTACCCAATATGTACCATTACCACTTGTATCGTGAGCAGTGTTACGAAGCTTTGTGCCTTTGAATGTCATTTTGTCGTCTTTTACCCACAACGGATACATTGTATTTTGTGTAGCAAATGAGATGTGTATTATCTCGCCTTCTTGTCCGAGGTTGTCTGTCCATTTGATATTAGATTTCTGTCCGTCAGGGTTTGGTCGATAGTATGTTATTTCATAATTTTTTACGGTTTCGGCGTTGGAGTATTCGCTCCCTGCAAGTTCGTACCAAGGTTCGTCGCTGTCCGGTTGTCCGTTTTTGTTTAAATCCTGACATACCATTACAATACCGGGCTCTGAACTCCCATTAAAGGCATTGCCAAGCCCTTGAAAATCATATTCATTAGGCACATTAACAATAGAGTGGTCGAAACCTACTACAACATAACCGCCAAAACTGCCCAGCCCAAGCATAGACTTATTGTCCACCAAGCAATTGTTGGCAAATTTAAGAGCGTTTTCGTAAGAATCGCTAAGTTCGGGCGAGGGAAACAAACGGTTAATGTGTTGCCCCGGAGCGGGGCGATACTCCAAAACACGTGTTATCTTATCGGAGTTTTGAGCAGCAACTATTAGGCTGCCGGCTGCGAGCAGCATTGTAAAAAGACGTTTTTTCATTGTGTTTATTTAATTTTTGTGTTTAAAATACAAAGGTACAAAAAAATAGTGTAACAATAGCACTATAAAGGACAAATTATTTTTGTACGATTCGGAATTTATTTCTAATTTTGTATCGAAATATAATTAACATAATTAACTAATAAGTCTAAAATATGAGGAATAAAATATTATTAATACTCCTAACAATTGGATTGTCGATATCGGCAGTAGCACAAACAACTTCGGAGATAGAAAGCAACTTACAGACAGAGGTGTCTCCTCGAAAAAGTTGGTGGAGTATATCGAACCTGAATAAAGGTTACAAAGGTTTTGTCAATATTGGAAACGGGTTGTATTACAACAGTAGGATTATTTTTTCTTCTCTTAATCTATCTACTTCTCACGGTTACCAGATATCTCCTCACAGTTTTGTCGGTTTAGGGATTAATTTTGAGTTAATAAGTGCTATTGACGCTATGATAAATCCTTTTGTCCAATATAAATGGACTTGCATAGGCAAAAGAATAACCCCGTTTCTTGATTTGAAAGGTGGCTATATGTTAGGCTACGACCTTATATCATTCAATCCTTCGGTTGGAGCTCGTTTGGGGTTGGGTAAAAAGTTTGGAATAAATATGGGAGTAGCATTCCCTGTACTAATTGCAATAAATGATGACCTTTTGTTTGGTACTAGTTTTGTATTTGGTATTGATTTTTAATTTGATATAAAACTCTCCAAAAATAGACCGTAAATACGATGAATATAGCGATTATCGGTTATGGTAAAATGGGCAAGCTGCTCGAATCAATCTCTATACAACGAGGTCATAATGTGGTATCTATAATAGATACGGATAATACAGATGATTTTGACAGTGTTGGGTTTAGGTCTGCTGATGTGGCATTAGAGTTTACCACTCCGCAAACGGCTGTCTATAATATCCGAAAAGCGTGGGAGGCAGATGTAAAAGTAGTCTGTGGCACAACAGGTTGGACATCAGAATTACCCAAACTTATAACAGAACTCGGTAATAACGGCAAATCGTTGTTTTGGGCATCTAATTTTAGTCTTGGAGTGAATCTGTTTTGGGAGTTAAACAGACATATTGCAGAGCTTCTCAACCGTTTTCCTCAATACAATGTAAGTATTGAAGAGATACACCACATACACAAAAAAGATGCTCCTTCGGGTACGGCCGTTACTCTTGCAGAAGCTATCTGCTCGGCAATTGACGGCAAAAACGGCTGGACTCTATCGCCGGATAGAGAGGAGGACAAAATCGAAATTGTTGCCATAAGGCAAGGCGATGTATTTGGCATACACACAGCAAAATACGAAAGTAAAGAAGACATTATTACTTTTACTCATGAGGCTAAGTCGAGAGAAGGATTTGCTTTGGGAGCTGTGCTTGCAGCCGAATTTGTGTGTGATAAAAAGGGTTATTTTACAATGAATGATTTGTTGAAATTATCATAATAAAACGCTCTCGGATATGGAAAAAATGTATTATAAGATATCTGAGGTATCGCAAATAATCGGCGAAACTTATGCAACATTGAGATTTTGGGAAAAAGAGTTTGCCGACTACCTCAATATTCATAAGGTAAAAGGTACTCGTTACTACAAAAAAGAGGATATAGATAAGTTGAAAGATATACAACACCTTCTACGTTTTTATGACTATAAAATAGATGGTGCCAAAATAAAACTTTCCAACCGCAAACGTAAAGTCTCTTTAAACAGAGATGTTGCCGAACGATTGAGGTCGGTACGTAACGAACTGATAGCTATTCGTCGTCATATCAACACTACTGCTTTTGCTCAAAGCGTTATAATTGACTGATTTAGTTGAGTATATTTTTATTTTATTTCAATATTGTCTTTTTGACGTTTGTCGTACTTCAAATCGCGTAATATAGATGCATTTGCTCCTATTGTTACCATAAAAGACTTGTAGTAACCTACCGGCGTAACTGATGCAGTCAAAGACCAACAGTGCAGATTGCGTTTGAGGTTCAAAGATAGCGAAGTGATTTCTAATTTTTTTAGCAACGACACAGAAGCCGAATAGCTAACTTGCCAATTGGAAGTGGGGTTGATATAGCCCGATAATCCTAATATACCTCCGTTGAAATCTCGCTTGTAAGTCATTTTGTCGAAATCAAATTCGCTTGTTTTGCCCCAACCCAAACCTATATTGAATGCAAGACTCCATTGAAAATCGGGTTTTTGGTATCCTTCGGCATCATCTTCTATCTTTTTATTGACGTTTTGGGTCGAATCCGCTTTATTTTGAGACGGGTCGAGGTTGAAGCTGCCATTAGGATTTTCTTCACTGTTATGCTCTTGGTTATTTGCCTCTTCTTGTTGTCCTTTGTTCTTATTCGGGTCTTTTTTCTTAAAAGTATTATTATTAAACGTATAAGAAAAGTTTGCCGAAGTACCGGTAAACCAAGGCAATTTGCCGTGGTTCCATCTATATTGGTTTATTTTTACGGGGAGATTGTCTTTATTCAGCCCATACATATATGGTTCGAATGTAGTAGCAAGTGTAATAGAGTAGTTTTGAGAAATCTTAAATCTTATGCTTGCGTGTATGTCGTCCATTCCAAGAGAGTCTGCCACAAAGTTATATCCGCCTCTGATACTTAAATTGTCTATTAGAGATATTTTTTTATAAACAATATTTTCGGTAGTATCCGATGCCGCTTTGTCTTTTACTTTCATCTCTATATTATTGTCTAACGAGATGCTTAGACGCCCTGTTTTACCCGCATACGGTACACCGTATTTCCCCGAAGAATACGGTGTATATTTGACATCTCTAAAAGTACTATGCCCTGTGGTCTGGTCTATTATCTCTTGTGTGTATGTCTTGTACATATTCCATTGCGGGTCAGAAAAGTCCGGCGAATAGGTAAAACTTACACTTGGTTTCAATACGTGTCTTATGTCTCCTACGCCCAAAGCGTCTCGTATAGGTTTTATCGGCGAATAAAAGCCGTACAAGGTAGTGGATAACGATAAACCCGTAGAGAAGTCGTACACTCTGTAAAAACCGCTTATTGTGTCATAAGTTATTTTTTGTTGGGGAGTGTCCCAATTTTGTTCTATTCGGCTGAAATACCAACGCTCGGTATAATTTACTTGTGGATTGAGAGTTATATATTTAAACAACGTGATAGGCAACTGAACTTTGGGTGAATGCAAAATACCGTTTTGCCACTCTTTGGCTATATTCGACCGCCAAAATTTGCTCTCTTTGCCACTAAACGAGTTCGAAAATTCGAATGAATATGAAAATGACAATTTTTCGTAAAACTTCTCTTTGCCTACTCTGTTTGCTTTTTTCAATGGATAAATAGTAGATAAATCCATTCGTATATTAGGCAGAGTAAGGCTCAACGAGGAGTCTCTTACATTTTGCCGTGCATTGGCATTGACCGAAAAACTTATCGGGGCACCCGGCAGACGTTGTGTGAAATTGACAGAAGAAGATGTCTCTGCCTGACTCTGTTCGGCAGGATTATAGTTGAAGTCTATATTGTTGCGATTATATCCGCTTGTAAAGAAGTTGACAGATGCCGAAAAATTAGAAAAGGCACTTGCTTTGGGGTCTTGACGATGCGTCCAGTCGATTCTGAAATCTTTGCTTTCCTGATAATTGGGCAAATCTTTTTCGCCTCTTACCGTATTGTTATATTGTATGTTTATATTGCCGTCAAAAGCATATCGCTTGCGGTAAACACTTGCCAATCGCACACTCCACGAACCTTTGGTATATATATCGCCCGTCAGAGCCAAATCCAAATAATCGCTTATGGCAAAATAGTATCCTCCGTTTCTAAGGAAAAATCCGGCTTGTAATTCGTCGCCATACGAAGGCATCAGTATCCCCGACGAATATTTCGATGTGAAAGGGAAAAAACCAAATGGTAGCGCCAATGGTAGCGGTACGTCTTCGACTACCATATATGAGGGTCCGGCTGCCACATATCCGCCGGGTTTAATTTTCCCTTTGGTAATCTGCATATAAAAGTGAGGATGATCTAAATTGTCGCAAGTGGTGTATTTGCCTCCCTGCATATTCATAAAACCGTCTGTTGTTTTTTTTGTCTTATCGGCTATCAAGTAGCTTTCGCCTTCTTGAGTTTTTGCTCCGCGAATAAATCCTTTTTCGGTCTTGAAGTTGTAGTTTATCTCTTTTGCCTCATAAATCTGTTCTCCGTCTTTGAATACAGCCATCTCCAAGGTATTGCCCAAAGAGTCTCTAAGCCCCTCTGCCCGAAGTAAACTGCTATCCGCACTCATAGCTATAAAGTTGGCTACAACCTCTTTTGGCGAACTCTCTTTGTAAATCACTTTGCCGTTTTTATACAGATATACATTACCGTTGCCCAATAGCACTATGGAGTCGGCTGCGGAGAAGTCTATGGGGTATTCAAACTGCGACTGCTTCTTTTTGATATCCACGCTGTCGGTGCTTACAGTATCGTTTTTGATGCTGTCTCTGACGACACTATTGATACTATCGTTAAAGATAACGTTATCATTAACTCCTATTATAGCCGACCTTGATGTATTGAAACGGTCGAAAGAAGTGTCCGAGTCGTTTATCGCAAAAAGATTGCTAAACAAAACCAGACACAAAAAAACGAATAATATGCTTATAATAAACCTGTTATTCAAATCGCTCTTTTTTTATATCAAAAATAAAAAACGTACAAAGTTAAGCAATAATACTGAATAAAAACCAAGTTAAAGGTTTAAAAGTGATAAAAAAGAATTTTTTACATACAAGATTTGAAAAAAAATAGAAAAGAGACACCTTATGTGTAGAGTGTCTCTTTTTGTTTCAATAGCTGTTAAAATTTAGATAATAACTTTGTGAGCTGTCATTCCGATGTGTATGAAGTATATGCCTTTGGTTAATGCTCTTGAATTTAGTGTGAGTGTTTCGTTGTCGGTAGTGCGTTTGATAATCGGAGTGCCGGCTATATTATATATCGTTATATTTTTCCCAATCATATTGTTAGGAATACGTATCCGTATGCTGCCTTCCGTTGCCGATAGTATGGCAATCTGTTCGTTTGTAGTGTTTTCTATCGATGTAGTATGATTTTTGTCGATCTTTATCGGTGTTTGTGCTATACATCTTACGCTATATCCCATAAACTTGTCTTCTTGATAATAGTTTATAGTTTGTGAATCCCAAAAGAAACGAATGAAGATTGCTTTTTTGTCATTGTCTTCGGATTCGGTAGCTGTCCAGAAATATGCCTGATGCCCTTTGCCCGAATATCCGTTGAAGAAACTGCTTGTAGATGTAGAGCCAAATGCTTGGCAATCGAGCATTGACATATTGTTGCCGGGAAGTAATGAACCACCTCCGGGATTTGGAGGGGTTATCCAACCGTTTATGCTTTTTAGGAGTTCGCCGGCAGAGAATGACAGAGAGAAATCTTCGTTTGGTGCCGACATAAAACTTTTAGGAGCGGTGTATTCTGCAAGTGTATTCCAGTCATCAAGTTTTGGTATAACCCATCCTTGCGGGGCAAGATGCAGTTCGTTCGCAACGGCATACCAATTGTAGAGTCCTCCCATTGTTTGCATATTAGACAAATCATTGTCATATACGGTGTATGCCGGAGATTTGGTGGCTTCCCAATCTGCTTTATTGAGATTGGTAGCAATGTCAGAATTATCTGAAAATGCTGTTGCTGCAAGATTTTCACGCATCCATATCTGTTTCCCTATTTTTACAAGGGCATAGGTATTGGTGTTGTCAGCTCGTTTGTCGGTCAATAGATATGGAGTAAATATAGCCTCGGAGGCACTTGCAATATTGGAGTAACCCACTGTACCGTCGGCTGTAATAAAAACCGCTCCGTTAAATGGTTCTGCCAAAATTGTACGAGTGGCTCTACCCTTATTGACCTCAAAAGTAATGTTTTCGGCAGCTTGGCAGTTGTAACCATTGGCGAAATCTACCTCTCCGTCACTTTTTAATTTATACAAAACGAATAAGCGTTCGCCTGTGTTTTCGGTTACTACATATTCGTACGAGATAACACCGAGATTTTGTGTCCCATCAGATACTACGAGCAAATTGCTGTTGTCAAACATACTTTCGGTAACTTGTGCAATACGTACTTGCCCCATTGCCGTAACCGAAAAAAAAGAGATTGCCAATGCAATAAAATTTTTGCTAAGAAAAAAATTTGTAAAAACTTTTGTCATAAAATTATTTGTTTTATATTGTTAAAAAAAAATAAAAATTACATCGTAAAGGTACGAAAAAATTAGTAAGATTGAAAAATATTAATGATAAAGGTAATTAAAATCCGTAATACTACCAAAAAAAATATAGGAGTCGTCTCATTGAAAGACAACTCCTATAAAATAATAGTCGTGAGTATTGTGTTTATAAATCTCTACGAATGCTAATCCCCAAATAATTAGCAAATAAATTGGAAGTAATGAATAATCCCACCCAACTTTTCTCCATAAATCTGTATTCGTAATTTGCTAACAATGATATATAAGGAGCAATGGGAGAGTCTGACCCTGAGTTGATTAAATGGTAGTTGTAGCGATGATATGTTCTGCTGTCGTGAGCAACTCCCACCCCCGCCCCGACTCTCAACGAGTGGCGAATATCGGGGGCAAATATCTTTATAATATCAATTGCCATTTTCCCTTCTAATGCAAATAAAGGAGCATTCCCCGAAATATAAGACGATATACTCGTTGATGACGGGTCTTGATATTGTAGATATCTATTCGCATAATTCAAAGATATACCGGCGTCGAGCCAACCGAAAGATTTACCGGCTTCTAACATTAACAAGGGTGAATCTTCTATTTTGAATCCCACATTAAATCTCAAAAAACCGTTGTTTTGGGCAAAAGTGGTGCCCGCTACCGTTACAAACAGTAATAAAAGAATTAATTTTCTCATACTTTTTATTTCTTTTAATTTAATTTTTTTTAATTAGTAATATGTGAAATTTTTTAGACGGCAAAATTATAAAAAAAACAATATATGTAAACAAAAAAATAATTTAATTTACGACACGATATTTTTCGATTAATGAGCTTCGAGCCAGTTGTCGCCTATGCCTATATCGGCAATGAGCGGTATGCTTAGTATGGCTGCAGCCTCCATTTCGGTTTTTACTATTTTGCTAAACGTATCGAGCTCGTCGTTTGGGACATTGAAGACCAATTCGTCGTGTACTTGGAGTATCATTTGACTTCGTAAACTCAGACGCTCTATTTGAGTGTCGATACGTTGCATAGCTATCTTTATGATGTCGGCAGCTGAGCCTTGTATAGGAGCGTTGATGGCTATTCGCTCGGCAAAGCCACGCACATTGGCATTTTGCGAATTGATGTCGGGCAGGTTGAGTTTTCGCCCGAAGAGCGTTGCTACATAGCCGTTTTTACGAGCTGTTTCTATGGAGTTTTCCATATATTTTTTAACGTCGGGGAACGACTCGAAATAACCGTCGATAAGAGCAACCGCATCTTTACGCGGTATATTAAGACGCTCCGACAGACCAAAAGCCGATATGCCGTATATGATGCCAAAGTTAGCAGTTTTGGCTTTGCGACGCATATCGGAGTTTACCTCTCCTACGGGTACTTTGAAAATACGTGCAGCTGTGGCAGAGTGTATATCCTGTCCCGAAGTAAAGGCTTCGAGCATATTACGGTCGCCACTTAGGTGTGCCATTATACGAAGTTCTACCTGTGAATAGTCGGCAGACAGCAATTTGCATTGAGGTTCGGCAATGAATGCCTTGCGTATCTCGCGTCCCTGTTCGTCGCGTATAGGTATGTTTTGCAGGTTGGGGTTCGACGAACTCAAACGCCCTGTTGCCACTACGGTCTGGTTGAATGATGTGTGTATCTTATTTGTCTTGGGGTTGATAAGTTTTGGCAATGCCTCGTCGTATGTGTTAAGCTGTTTTTTCAGTCCGCCATGTTCGAGTA
>JBGXXV010000024.1:0-10995 GCA_041814825.1 Bacteroidota bacterium
ATGCTTAATTATTTTCAGAACCGTTTCGCCCTATCGGAAAAAGGGGCACGCTCGCTGACAAGAGGAATTGTCTTTTCTTCTCTCTTGAATATTGCCATGATGTTTCCGGCAGTATTTGTGTTTATGTTTCTGACGGAATACCTCCGTCCGGTGTTCGACCCCGACACTTCGGTTGCCAACGGACTCCTCTACTACACACTGATAGCCGTCGCTTTTCTGACGGTGACTTTCGTCATTGCCCTTTGGCAATATACCAATACATTTACCAGCATCTATACGGAGAGTGCCAACCGTCGTATCTCACTCGCCGAAAAGTTGCGGAAACTGCCTCTGGCATTTTTCGGACACAAAAACCTCTCCGACCTGACATCGAATATCATGGACGACAACAATATGATGGAGCAGCTTTTTTCGCATACTATGCCACAGCTCTTTGCCGCAATTATTACAACCCTGCTTATCTGCGTATCTCTTTTCTTCTACCAGTGGCAGTTGGCATTGGCACTGTTTTGGGTGGCACCGGTGGCTATTGCCGTCGTATTGTTTTCCAAAAAGACACTCGACAGAATGAATGTAGAATTTCATCAGACCAAACTCAACGTTACCGAACATATTCAGGCGGGACTTGAAAGTGTGCAGGAAATCAAAGCCTATAACGGCGAAAAGACATACCTCGAAAGTCTCGACAGAAGTCTCAACAGCTATGAAAAAAGCCTTACCAAAGGCGAACTGGTTGGAAACACCCTGATAAACTCTGCCAATGCCATATTGAAACTCGGTATGGCTTCTGTCGTCATTGTCGGTGCTTACCTATTGTCCGTCGGGACGGTCGATGTGTTTACCTACCTCATCTTCCTGATGATATCGGCAAGTATCTACAACCCCATCGGCGAAATATTCAATAACATAGCTGCCCTTACCATTCTCGACGTACGCATCGACCGTATGAAAGAGATGGAGGCAATGCCCATACAGCAGGGCAAAACCGAATATACTGTGGCAAACTACGACATTGTGTTCGAGAATGTCGATTTTGCATACGAGGAAGGCAAGCAGGTACTTCGCAATGTGTCGTTTACCGCCAAGCAGGGCGAGGTAACGGCACTTGTAGGACCGTCGGGCGGGGGCAAAAGCACTTCGGCAAAGCTCGCCGCACGCTTTTGGGACATCGACAAGGGCAAAATCACACTCGGCGGACAGGATATTTCGCAGATAGACCCCGAAGCCCTACTCAAAAACTATGCGGTGGTCTTTCAGGACGTGCTGCTGTTCAACGCTTCCGTTGCCGATAATATTCGCGTAGGCAAACCCGACGCCACCGACCATGAGGTACACCGTGTGGCTAAGCTGGCACAGTGCGACGAGTTTATCTGTCGTCTGCCGCAGGGATACAATACGCTTATCGGCGAAAACGGCGCAGCTCTGTCGGGAGGCGAACGTCAGCGTATCTCCATTGCTCGTGCCCTGCTCAAAGACGCTCCGATAGTGTTGCTCGACGAAGCCACCGCCAGCCTCGACGTAGAGAACGAAACCAAGATACAGGCGGGTATCTCGGAATTGATACGCAACAAGACCGTACTAATCATCGCCCACCGTATGCGTACCGTTGCCAATGCCCATAAGGTGGTAGTACTCAAAGAGGGTAAAGTGGCAGAGCAAGGCGTTCCCTCCGAACTGATGGAGCAGGGAGGTGAATTTGCCCGTATGGTCGAGAGGCAGCAGGCGGTGTAAAAAGGTTATTACTGTTGAAACGGTTTCATTGTCGTTATCTATATTTTTGCGAAGCAAAAAAACAAAGGCATTTAGTGTAGAGACGGGGTGTCCCGCTGTGCGAGGCGAGCGTAAGAAACGAAAGCCTGTTTGAGCGAAGCGAGTTCTTTCATTTAGCGAGCAAGCACACAGTGGGTTGTCTTGGAACGTCAGCCTTGACTGTGCCGTTTAAGCGAGGGCAGAGCCGAACTTGTTCGAGCTATGCCGAGCGTAGGCACTGCCGTAAGGACTTTCTTTTGATTACTTTTTTGTGTCAAGACAAGAAAAGTATGTCGGGGTTTGGGGCGGATAGCCCCAACCTAAGAGGAGCGAAGTCGGCAGTCTTCAAAACATCACTCTCAACACCGCTCCACTGTTTGCCTCTATTGTTAGTTCGGTAGGGTTGTTCGGGGTGAATGACAGTTCCAACTTGTCGGCACTCAACAACTCTTTTGCCGGCGTCTTTGCATTAGGGGCGATACTAAAAAAATCGAAAGCGTGTTGTGGAATTACTATTTTGAGTCTCTGAACCTCTGAGCCGAAATTAGCCACAACCAGCAGTAGTTCGTCGGCATATTTGCGTAAGAAAGCAAAACATCGTTCGGAATTGAAGTCGGGATTTTCGACGTTTGCGTATGTCAAATCATAAAAGAGCCCTTCGGATATTGCTTTGTGGCGATTGCACAGAGACAATATCTTTTTGTATGTCTGCCTCAATATCTTTTCGTCGGTCGATAACCGTTGCAAACCGTATTTGCCGCCATCTATCCATCTGCTTATAGTATCGGGCTGATAGTAGTCGAAGATAGAGCTTCGTCCGTCTATTCCGCTAAATCCGCTACTGTCCATACCTCGTTCGCCGAGTTCTTGTCCCGCATACAACATAAACGGATTGATATTCATCATTGCCGATACGATGAGGGCAGGTATAGCTCGTTGTGGGTCGGTGGCAAAAAAATCGGAGGCGATGCGTTGTTCGTCGTGATTTTCGAGAAAGTTGAGCATCTTATTCTGAATATCGCCTACTCTCTGCCAACATTGTGAGATGTTTTTTGCGGGCTGCTCATTTACCGTTACTGCACGCAACGTGTCGTAGAGACCTACTTTGTCGTAAAGATAGTCGAACCCGCCGTAATCTATGTAGGTGCGGTATTTGTCGGGGTTGTATATCTCGGCTATGAAAATAAGGTGCGGATATTGACCTTTGACCTCACCGATAGCCCAATGCCAAAACTCGACAGGCACCATTTCTGCCATATCGCACCGAAATCCGTCTATACCTTTCGATGCCCAAAACATCAATATGTTTTTCATTTTTATCCATGTATCCGGCAGTGGGTCGAAATGTCTGCTCTCCGAATCGAAATAGTCGATACCGTAATTCAGTTTTACCGTCTCATACCAATCGTTTTTTGAGGGTGATGGTGTAAAGCAGTCGTTGCCTGTGGCTTTGGCGGGATACTCTTCGTAGGTGGATAGAGGAAATTGAGGATTGAATCTTTCGCCGGGTATATAGTAAAAATTATTTTGCGGACTAAAACATAAATTGGGGTTATCGCCTTGTCCTATATCTTGGATATCAACAGGTTTTGAAAGCGACCGATAACAGCGTGCCACATGGTTTGGCACAAAGTCGATAATAACACCCAATCCCGACCGGTGAGTACGAGCTACCAAAGCCTCAAACTCCTTGATACGTCGCTTCGGATCGAGTGCGAGGTCGGGGCTTACATTGTAATAATCTCTGATAGCGTACGGAGACCCTGCCAGCCCCTTGACTATATCGGGATTGTCACCCAAGATACCTATATCGGGGTATGCTGTCTGCGAGGCATGTTCGACAACTCCCGTAAACCAAATATGTGTACAGCCGAGCTTTTTTATCTCTTGCAGAGCTTTGTCGTTAAACGAACCGAACCCTCCACAGCCGTTGTCTTTGATAGAGCCGTTGGGTTTGTTCAATCCTTTTTTTAGTGAAAAATGCCTTACAAATGCCTGATAAATAATTGTTTTGCTCATAAATAAAAATTCTGCTCGCTACAAAGTTACAATAAAATTATTGGTTGTCTGACATAAAAGCTATTATTTGTTTTTCATAACAAAATAGCGATACAAGAATGTTATATAATCTTTTCCTGTCAATAGAGATTTCTGTTTATAAAGAGGAGATGAATATTTCTAATGATTTTGTTGTTGTTCGGTGGTTAGATTTTGTCTGTCGGAGGCGGAGTAATTAATTGCGGATAAATATCTATAAATCAAAAAAAGGGACTTTTCAGCCCCTTTTAATGTTATTTCTTATAAAAATCCAGCTCTTCTATTTTGAAGTTGTTGATATAAGAACGGATTTTTGCTATCTCCGCTTCACCGTAACGAACATATACTTCGGCAGAAGTCGAATATTGCTCGTCTTCGTTGGCATCATGCAGAAGTAGGTAACCAAAAACACAATGAGAGGCAGCTTCGACCAAACGACGTGCCATAAAGTCAATATATTCGGGGTTTTTGGCTTCAACTACCTTATTTACCAACTCTTCATAAATATTTGTCATCTCTACGAGGCGTTGTTTGAGCGGATTGAACTTGTCGTCGAATATCTCTTGTTCGTAGGTACGCAGTTGGGTTAGATACGTTCCTGTGGTAACGTGGCGTATTGCAGCCACCACCTGCAATTGTGTAGTACCTTCGTAGATATTGGTAATACGGGCGTCGCGTGCAAGTCGCTCACAGGTATAGTCTTTCATATAACCCGACCCTCCGTGTATCTGGATACAGTCATAAGCATTTTGGTTGGCAAACTCCGAAGCCATACCTTTGCCCATTGGAGTGTATGCGTCGGCAAGTTTTGAGTATTTTTTCATTTCCTGACGCTCTTCGGGAGTAAGCTGACGTTCGCGTGCAATATCTTCCAAAGTTTTATATACATCGACAAAACGAGCCGTCTCATAAAGCATAGCACGGGAGGCGTCGGCTTTGGCACGCATCAGGGCAAGCATCTCATAAACCGGCGGGAACTCTATTATCGCCTTGCCAAACTGTTTCCTATCCAAAGCATAAGCATAAGCCTCACGGTAAGCCGCTTCCGAAATACCGGTCGATTGAGCTATTATACCGAGTCTTGCTCCGTTCATAAGAGCCATCACATATTTGATAAGCCCAAGACGGCGGTCGCCCACGAGTTCGGCTTTTGCGTTTTTATAAACAAGTTCGCAAGTAGGAGCTCCTTTTATACCCATTTTGTTCTCGATACGACGTACATCTACTCCGCCGTCGCGTTTGTCATAGACAAACATCGACAGGCCGCGTCCGTCTTTTGTCCCCTCTTCGGAGCGGGCAAGTACGAGGTGAATATCCGAGTCGCCGTTTGTAATAAAACGTTTTACGCCATTAAGACGCCAACAATTCTCTTTTTCGTCGAAAGATGCTTTGAGCATAACCGCTTGAAGGTCTGACCCCGCATCGGGTTCGGTCAAGTCCATCGACATGGTTTCGCCACCGGAGACGCGTGGCAAGTAACGCGAATGTTGACTTTCGTTACCAAACTCATAAAGCGTTTCGGCACAGTCTTGCAGTCCCCAAACGTTTTGGAACGAAGCATCTGCACGCGATATCATATCGGCAATCATCACGTTTACAGTAATGGGGAAGTTCAGCCCGTTGTAACGGCGAGGAATGGTTACTCCCATAAGGTCTGCCTTACGCATCGCTTCGAGGTTGCGAGAAGTCCCTTCGGCGTATGTTACACGATTGTTGTGCAACGTAGGAGCTTCGTGGTCAACACTCTCCGCATTTTGTGCTATTATATCACCGCATATTTCGCCTGCCACTTCGAGTACTTTGTCGTAAGAATCAATGGCATCTGCCAAGTCGGTCGGTGCATAATCGTATTTTTGTCGGTCAGTAAAATTTCTTTCTTTCAACTCCACTATGCGTTTCATCAAATCGTGTTTCAGATTGAGCCTAAACGCAGGAGTGTCTATATAAAAATTTGCCATATTTTACCTGATTTTGTCTTTTTAAGGTTTGTATTAATAAGCAAAGATAAATTTTTATTTGCTGTTCTTTTTATAATATTTAATCATTTTTGGTACAACATCTTCGACCGTGCCGTTAATTACATAATCGGCAATGGCATTGATGGGAGCGTTAGGGTCGTTGTTGATGGATATAATCATTGCCGACTCTTGCATTCCCGCAATATGTTGGATTTGTCCCGATATACCACAAGCAATATATAGCTTGGGACGTACTGTTACACCTGTTTGACCTATTTGTCGGTCGTGTTCTATAAATCCTGCATCCACGGCGGCACGTGTCGCCCCTACTTCCGCATGCAACTCTTTGGCAAGAGCAAAAAGAAGATCGAAATTCTCTTTTGAACCTACGCCATAACCTCCCGCTACAACAATAGGCGACCCTTTGAGGTTGTGTTTTGCCTTTTGGATATGTCTGTCGATGACCTCTACCACAAAGTCGGTTTCCGAAACATATTTTGATACGTCATGTCTGATTACTTCGGTTTTGTAATTGGGGTCGAATATCTCTTTTTTCATTACTCCCTCGCGAACTGTTGCCATTTGTGGACGGTTGTCGGGGTTGATGATGGTAGCTACTATATTGCCACCGAAGGCAGGACGAATCTGATAAAGCAGGTTTTCGTAAGTTTTGCCTGCTTTTCTGTCTTCGTGCGAACCTATTTCCAGAGCCGTACAGTCGGCAGTAAGCCCCGAGAATAGAGAAGAAGAGACGCGGGGTCCCAAATCGCGACCTATCACGGTGGCTCCCATAAGGCATACCTGAGGCTGTTCTTCTTTGAAAAGATTAATCATAATAGAAGTGTGAGGCAGCGATGTATAGGGGTACAACCTCTTATCGTCGAAGACATGTAATATATCTACACCATAGGGAGCGACTTGCTTGTCGATACCTTCGAGATTGCAGCCTGCTACAACGGCTTCGAGTTTGCATCCGAGTTCGTTGGCAAGACTTCTGCCTTTGGTCAGAAGTTCGAGACTTACATCAAGTATTACGCCATCTTCTATTTCGCAATATACAAATAGATTATTCATTATTTATTACGTTTTATATTGTTCTAAAATCAATTTTAATTAAAAAAATCAGCCAATAGTATGATTTTCTATAAGCTCTTTCATTAAAGCGTCTATTTCGTTGTCTTCCGAAGAGATAACCTTGTTTTCTTTTGCCTGAAAAACAATGTTTTGTACTGTTTTTACTTTTGTCGGAGAGCCCGAAAGTCCGCATTGCATCATATCACCTTCTACATCAGCTACACTCCATTCCACAATATTGAGGTATGGATATTGGTCGTACATTTCGGCAAAGGGTAGGGCTTCGCCCGTTTTTGTGATTTCAGCTTTCTCTTGTGCTCCCAAGGCACGTTTGTATTTTTGCAACAGTTTCGCATTACGCGGACGACATTCTGCTGCCGAACCGTTTACCGTAATCAGTATTGGCATCGGTGCGGTAACTGTTTCCACTCCGCCCGATATACCGCGTTTTACCGTGATTTTGGCGGGTTCTATTTTGACAATCTCTTCGGCATAGGTAATTTGCGGTATTCCGAGCTTTTCGGCAACCTGAGGTCCCACCTGTGCGGTATCGCCGTCGATAGCCTGACGTCCGCCTATTATCAAATCAAACTTGCCTATCTTACGAATAGCCATACTTAGGGCGTACGATGTGGCCAAAGTATCTGCTCCCGCAAATGCTCTGTCGGTAAGTAGGTAGCCGTTGTCCGCTCCGCGGTATAGACCTTCGCGGATGATTTCGGCGGCACGTCCCGGACCCATTGTCAGCATGGTAATGGTGGTATCGGGATATTGCTCTTTTATTCGAAGAGCCTGCTCCAATGCATTCAAATCCTCCGGATTGAAAATGGCAGGTAGCGCAGCACGATTGATAGTGCCGTCTTCTTTCATAGCATCTTTGCCTACATTGCGAGTATCAGGCACTTGCTTTGCTAAAACGATAATTCTCATATTGTTAGAATAATTATTACTTTAAATATTTAAGATTTTATTGTAAAAAGCCAAATGCAAAGGTAAGAAAAAATATTTAATTACGAATTTATGCCTACTTAATAATGCAGATATGTCGATTCGGAATATGCCAATTTGTTTTTGAAATCAAACTTTCTGCACATTTATTTAGAAAAGTTTGGATATATCAAAATAAATGTTTAATTTTGCAAATCGATATACTGCTAATTAGTTTTTCTCCGTATAAGGAGATTGAGTATTAAATGTTTGCAAGCACGAGCCAATACAGATAGGCAAGTTTATATCTCATAAAACCGGATAATTTGCCGAAGTAATTTATTAATCATTCCGAAGCCGAAAACTTAAAACTAAATATGGCGGAGGAAAAAAATTTTTTAAATATATGAATAATAAATTTAAGTATCCGATTATTTTATTTTTGATAGGTTCGATAATAGTGTTGTTGGGAGCTTTTGTAAAAATAGTATTCAATGACTATAAGACAATGGTTCATATACTTCTGCTTTCGGGTATGGCAATAAATGGTACAGCAATATTATTGTTTGTTTATAATTTGCTTAGGCTAAAACAGTAAATTATCTTGGTTAAAAAAATACAGAATAGATTTTTAAAGCTATTCTGTATTTTTTGTTAATAATTTTGTATAAAAAAAACAGCTGTTTCTTAAATAAAATGTTAATTGTTTTTTAGTTTTTTGAATAGAGCAATAACAAATTCTACTCTTTTTCTACAAAAATATAATGTTTTTTTGATGCAGTAAATTAAGATTTATTCACATAAGTCTTAAAAAAAACAACTTAATCAAAAAATCCGTTAAGCCGAATATCACTTGCCATTCGCAAGTTTCCGCGTGGAGATAGGTCTATACTGCCTACTTTTATGCCATCGGGCATACACGAACGTTTGAATTGTTGTCTGAAAAATCTTGAAAAAAAGAGATTTAACCATTTTTCTATCTCTGTATGATTATAATCCTTAGAAAAGGCTTTGTTTGCGAAGAGCAAGATTTTTTCGGCAGAGTAGCCATATCGTAAAAAATGGTATAAAAAGAAATCATGAAGCTCATAGGGGCCGACAACGTCTTCTGTCTTTTGCACAATCTCGTTGTTTTTGTGCGGAATTAGTTCGGGCGAGATGGGAGTATTCAGAATGTCATACAAAATATCGGAAATTTGTTTTTCGACATTGTTCGAAGCAATCCATTTGACAAGATGTTTGACCAGAGTTTTGGGTACTCCGCTATTAACTCCGTACATACTCATCTGGTCTCCGTTGTATGTACACCAACCCAGAGCAAGTTCGCTCATATCGCCTGTGCCTACTACAAGAGCGTTTTCTTTGTTGGCAATATCCATAAGGATTTGAGTGCGTTCGCGAGCTTGTGCGTTTTCGTATGTAATATCATGATTGTCTTTGTTTTGATTGATGTCCTCAAAATGTTGCAATACTGCTTTTTCGATAGAAATTTCTTTGGCAGAGATACCCAGCAAGTGCATAAGTGATATCGAATTGTCTTTTGTGCGTAAGGTTGTGCCGAATCCGGGCATGGTTATGCCGATAATATCTTTACGCGGCATTTTGAGTTTGTCGAACGCCGTTACCGTTACCAAAAGAGCCAGAGTGCTGTCCAACCCGCCCGATACACCTATTACGGCTCTTTTAATATCGCTATTCATAAGTCGTACGGCAAGGGCATTGGATTGTATGTCGAATATTTCCTTGCAGTGAGCCTCAAACAGGCTATCTTTGGGGACAAAAGGATGTTTTTCGATATGTCGGGTGATTTCAAAAGGTTTGTCATAGACAGTCCCGAATATATGATTGTAAAACAAACAGTTATTATCTTTTTGTCGATTGTTTTTGAAGCTGTCGTTTTTGAGTCGTTCGCATTTTAGTCGTTCGATGTCTATTTCGGTTACCAAAAGTTGGGATTCTAAGGCGAATCGTTCGCTTTCGACCAAAATCGAACCGTTTTCGGCAATTATTGCCGAAGAGGCAAAAAGCAAATCGGTAGAGCTTTCGCCAAACCCCGCAGAAACATATACATATCCTGCATTGCATCGACCGCTCTGTTGGGCTACAAGATTGCGACGATATTCATTTTTGCCGACGATTTCGTTTGATGCCGAAAGATTGAATATTATATGCGACCCCTGCAAAACCTGAAAAGAAGACGGCGGGACAACTGCCCATAAATCTTCGCATATCTCTATCGAAAAACTAAATTGAAGACAAGAAAAAATACTATTTGCACATAAATGGCATTTCTGGTCGGCAAGAGTAATATGAATGTCGGTCTCCATACCGCTACAAAACCAGCGATGCTCGTAAAATTCGTTATTGTTCGGCAGATAGGTTTTGGGGACGGCTCCTAAAATCTTCCCTTTATGAAAAGCTACTGCACAGTTAAACAACTTATTGTTTGCCATAATAGGCATTCCTACTATGACAATGATATTCAAGTGTTTGGTCTGTTCGAGAAGAAAGGCTAAGGCTTTTTCGGCGCTCTCTATCAAAGCCGAATTCAGAAACAGGTCTCCGCAAGTATATGAGGTAATCGAAAGTTCGGGAAAACAGATTATTTCTACTCCTTTACTTTCGGCGTCGTTGATTAAATCCGATATTCTTTGAGCATTGGCTTTGCAATCGGCTATTTTTACGGTGGGTATTGCAGCTGCTACCTTCACAAGATTATGATACATACCAGAATATGTTTTATGTTTTTGCAAAGGTAATGAAAAAACATTCAACAACTACAAATATTTTGATTTGCCTTTGTAATGGATTCGATATGTTTTTTGAATAAACTCTATTTTTTAGAAAAAAAGAGTATCTTTGCTATATAATGTTAGTGATTTCTGTGTGTTGGTAATAAACAATTTGTTCATAATCAATGACTATTTGTAACACTACTTCGCAATTTTAGCCAATTTTCGGAGGACTCCTACCGAAGAACCGATAGACAGTTTTTAATGGTCAATGGTTAATTTTTAATTGTCAGTAATTAATTGTTCCAATTTTAAAAAGAAAAAACTATGTTAGACGAAAAACTTATCAAAGTACTTGCAAAACTCTATCGCTTTGAAAATAGAAAGTATGATTTGCAAAAAGGCTTCTATCACTATGCAATTCCGGCTTCTTTTCCCGAAAAAAGTAAGCAAATATTGGCAGAAAGTGGTTTTGAAATCAATAAAATTGTGCTACATTCGCACGATGAGGTCATAAA
>JBGXXV010000025.1:0-21801 GCA_041814825.1 Bacteroidota bacterium
GAACTATCATTCTAAATTTCTCCTCTGAAATCTTGCCTCGAAAAAAGTATTTATTACTCATTGTCCTCTAATTAGTTATGCAAAGATAATCTTTACTTAACTAATCTTGAACCATTAATTAATATAACTTGGCAGCTCAATAGTTTTAGTAGATATGAATACCTGTTTTTTTGCTCGTACTATTTGCAAATAACGGTTGCAAAGTTACAATATTATTTTCATATATTGATGTTCAAAAAGTATCGAAAAATGTGCAAAAGGTTGGTTTTTTTTTATTAAATTTGCGAGTTGAAACATAAATATGCTATGAGTAACGATAAAATAAAAACTTTTTTGATAGAAGAGATTGCCTCTATTGCAGATTTTTCGATACAAGATGATTTTGTTATTTCGGGAGGCAATCCCAATGTACTACAATTGTTTTTAGATGCCCCCTTTTCTATTGAAGGAGTGGCAATATCAGTATGTATCAGCGGTTGCTGTAAAGCCAAGATTGGGTTTAGAGAGCAGAATATATCGCGAGGTACACTGCTTATACTTATTCCCGAACTTATTGTAGAGCCTATCGAGAAGTCCGAAGACCTGTTGTTGAAAACTATATTCTTCTCGCACAAGTTTATATCCGAAATGCAATATAAATGGTTGTTCGCAATTACCGAAAAAATAATGGCTCTCCCCTGTATGTCATTATCCGAAACAGAGTTCTATTATTTGATGAAATTTTATTCTCTTATAGAAGAGAAGGTTGTGTCTGATGTTACAGAATACAGGGGTGCAATTACCAAAAGTCTTCTGTTTGCCTTAATATTGGAAATTTGTTCCATTTATGCCATAAGACAATCGATGTCGCAGCCCCAAAGTCACACCGACAAGCTCGTCGATAAATTTATAAAACTAATCCACGAAAACTACAAAAAAGAGCATAAAGTATCATTTTATGCAGATGCTCTATGTGTTACGGACAAATATCTTATGTCGGTGATAAAAAATAAAACGGGTAAAACCATAAACGGTTGGATAAGTAGTGCAATAACGGCTTATGCCAAAAGAGAACTTAAAAATTCGGATAAAACGATATACAAAATCGCAGAAGAATTAAACTTCGTTTCTTCGTCGCTATTTTGCAGACATTTCCGAACACATACCGGATTGACTCCGAAACAATACAGGAAGATAAAACTTTGATACATAGGTCGAACGCAATTTAAATATTACATCTGTTTTCTGCCGATATGCTAAAATCCGTTTGATTATGGGCATTCCAATAAAATTTTGTAACTTTGGGGCTTAAAAAAACATTTAACTAATAGATAGATTATGAGAAGATTATTTGGTTTTGTTTTGCTCCTGTTGATAGTAGGGGTTAATGCTTTTTCGCAAAAGAGCGGAGGAATGTGGATACCCACCGAGCTAAACGAAAAAGAGATGAAAGAGTTGGGTTTACAGATATCTGTATCGGATATTTTCAATACCACACGTCCGAGTATCAAAGACGCCATTGTGCAGTTCGGAGGAGGCTGTACGGGCGAGGTTATCTCTCCCCAAGGACTTGTACTTACCAACCATCATTGTGGTTATGGCGAAATACAGTCGCACTCTTCGGTCGATAACGATTTGCTCTCAAATGGTTTTTGGGCAAAAAACAATACGGAAGAGCTACCCAATCCTGACCTTAGTGTTACTTTTGTGACAGAAATACATAATGTTACACAAGCGGTTTTTGCCAATACCTCAAATCTGTCTGAGGCGGAGGCACAGAAAGTTATAGAAAAAAACATAGAAGAGCTCAAAAAAGATTTCCCCAAAAAAGATTATCAACACATCGTGGTAAAACCTATGTATTCGGGCAATCAGTACTATGCTTTTGTATCGGAAACATACCGCGATATTCGTTTGGTTGGAGCACCGCCACAATCTATAGGCAAATTCGGTTCCGATACCGACAATTGGGTGTGGCCCCGTCATACGGGCGATTTTGCCCTTTTTAGAATCTATGCCAACAAAGACAACGAACCGGCTGAATATTCCGCAGATAATGTTCCTTTTAGACCTAAACACTATCTTCCTATCTCATTAAAGGAGCTTAAAGAGGGCGATTTTACATTTATATTCGGGTATCCGGGTAGAACATCAGAGTATCTGCCGGCAATAGCCATAGAGCAGATTATCAACGACCTAAACCCTATCCGAATAGCAATAAGAGATATTACCCTAAAAACTCTCGATGAAAAGATGCGTCAAGACAATGCCACAAGAATAAAATATGCGGCTAAGTATGCAGGTATATCCAACGCATGGAAAAAATGGCAAGGCGAATCGAAAGGCCTTAAACGGAGCAATGCCGTGGACAAAAGAGAAAAATACGAAAACGAATTGGCAGACAAAAATCCTGAAATAAAATCTGTTTTAGCAGATTTTCGGAGACTGTACACCGAACAAAAGCCTTATGCCCTAAACAACGCACTTTGGGGAGAGTTGTCGAGAAATTCCGAAACATTATATCTCGCTGCTCTTTTTAACAGAATTAGCCAAATGCAATTAAACGGCTCTTTGACACAAGAAAAATCAGATGAGTTTAAAGCCGAAATCAGACAGATATACAAAGATTACGACAAAACTCTCGATGCTCGTGTTACCGCCAAAATTATTTCGTATTACATAGCCCAAGTCCCCAAACAGTTTTTGCCACACGACTACGCCAAATACACGGACGAAAATCGCAATTTCGGTCTGTTCGAGAAGTGGAACAAAAAATCAATAGTAACTAACAACGATAACGACCCGGATAAAATATTCGCCGATATACAAAAGCTTGCCAATAGTATCAAAAAAGACCCTTTTGTGATATTTTACAATAGTCTTCTGGATGCTTATAATACAAATGTCAACGACAAATATAAAAGTATTCAGGAGCAGATAAACGGTTTGCAAAAAAGATATATGGCTCTGCAAATGGAGACAGACAAAGAAAAAGTATTCTTCCCCGATGCCAATTTTACTCTTAGGGTATCTTACGGGCAGGTACACGGCTCTAAGCCTGCCGACGGAGTAGAGTACGGTTTCCAGACTACGCTTGACGGTGTCGTCGAAAAGTATATCCCAAACGATTATGAGTTTGATGTACCGCAAAAGCTTTTGGATATTTACGGTGAAAAAGATTTTGCGCCGTACACCAACGCACAAGGCAAAGTGCCTGTGGCATTCACGGCTACCAACCATACTACCGGAGGTAATTCGGGTTCGCCCGCCCTTGACGCTCACGGCAATCTTATCGGGCTAAATTTCGACCGACAATGGGAAGGCACTATGAGCGATATATACTTCGACCCCGAACTCTGTCGAAATATAATGGTCGATGCACGATATATCCTATTTATAATAGATAAATTTGCCGATGCCGATTGGCTATTGGACGAACTTACCATAGTCAAGTGAAATTGATATAAAAGCTACCCTGTGCAGGGGTGGCTTTTATTTTTTGCGAGAATAATAGTTATAATAACGGGCTAAAGAGACGAGCAAGCGACTCTTTGAGGCGGGTGAACATCTTGCGATTGCTCCAAGCAACCATATCTATTTGACTACACGAAAGCAAATCATTCTCAAAAGCCTCTCTTAGTTTTATGGCTGTTGGTTTGTCGTATATAAAAGCATTTACCTCATAATTTTGTTCGAACGAACGAATATCTATATTGGCCGTACCGACAATACCTATTTCGTCATCTACGGTTATTGCTTTGCTGTGCAGAAAATTGTCTTTGTACAGATAGATTTTTACGCCTGCCTCCATAACTTTTAGAAAGAACGAACTGCTTGCTGCCGAGGCTATAAGAGTATCGCTTTTCAGAGGCAACATCAGTCTTACGTCTATTCCGCTCAAAGCGGCCATTTGTAGCGTTATCAGCAGACTTTCGGGGGGTAAAAAATATGGCGTATGTATGTATATATTCTTTCTGGCATTGCTAAATACCGTAAGTAAGCCTTGTAGTATGGATTCCCAATCCGTATCCGGACCGGAGTTTACTATCTGTGTCTGATTTGTAGCCGATATTTGTGAGGCAGGGTAGTATTTGGGTTCGTCAATGAGTTTATTGTCAACAAAATACCAGTCTGCAAGAAACAGATTCTGTAGCCCATGTACAGCTGCTCCCTCCATTCTTACAATAGTATCACGCCATTTACCCAAGCGATTGCCTTTGATATACCTGTCGGCAATATTTATACCTCCGGTATAACCTATTTTACCGTCTATCACTACTATTTTTCTGTGGTTACGATAGTTGATTTTACTAAAACCAATCTTTAACCCGACAGGCAGAAAGGCGTGCAAAAACACACCTTCGTTGCGTAGAGATTGTTTGTAAGAGTCCGACAAACGGAATGCTCCGAGATAGTCGTAAATAATACGTACCTTTACCCTCTCTTGAGCCTTTCGTATAAGAAGACGTCGTAGCTGATTGCCTATATTATCATCTTCAATGATAAAAAATTCGATGTGAATATGCTCTTTGGCGTTCTCGATATCTTCAAAAATTTTTTTGAACGACTCTTCGCCCGATGTCAATACATCAAACTTAGTGTCCGAATATAATGGCGCATCGCTACTCTTTACCAACAACTGTGCCGATTTATGGAAGTGTGACGGTATATTAGAGTTTTTTATCTTGGTTGCTTCCGACGCATAGTCGGGTTTTATTCTTATCGGAGAGTTGGTCGTGGCGAACTTGTTTGAAAAAAACTTGTTTTTTCTAAAATTTCTGCCGAAAAAAACATAAAACACCAAACCCGCTACCGGCAGAAAGATAAGGCATAGTATCCACGCAATCTGCTTTACGGGATTGCGATTGTCGAGCAATACCACAGATATGGCTACAACTACCATATAAAAATATAGTATAAGGAGTATGTAGTATATAACGGATAATACAACAGCCATAAAAAACTTTTAAATCCTTAATATTTGTTTGTCTTGGATGCGCTTACAAAGATAAGCAAAATACCTGATTGTGATGTAAAAAAATATTATTGTTCTGTATGATAAGTATTTGTTACAAAATTAGTAAAAATTTTACCAATCGTATTTGTTTTATGTCTGTTAGGTTTGTGATTGCTCTGTTTTTTTGCATAGTGGAAGCAAATAGTACCAAAAAGGGCATTCTTTTTCGGAACACCCTTTGATAAGCCTTATAATATCTACATTTTAAACCTTACACTCTACAAGCTCATTGCCAACTACTCTATAAAGTCGCTGATTGGTGGTAGGCTTGTCCAGACCGCCGAGAGCTTCTCTGTATTCGCCTATTTTTATAAAATCGAAACTGCTTATTAACTTCTTGTTGTACAGTTCGTTATTGCCCGAATACCACGCTGTTTTCAGTCGCCCGTCGCAATTCTTTTTTATGAAATCTGCCAAACGTCCCACCGCTTCACTGTCAGCATCGCCTCCCATAAAACAGACACAAGTAATAGCATCTCGATAGCTGTCGAGCAACAGGCAAAGAGCCTGTTCGTCAAGTTCATTGCCAATGTCTTGCTGCAACTGAGGACTGTGGCAACCGGGGCAACGGTGCGGACAGTTCGACAGGTTGATGGCAAGAGTTACCTCATCGGGTACTTCGCGAAAAACTATGTCATAGTCGGTGTATTTCAGCATTCTACCTCGGCTTTTTCGGGTTTCGATGTACTGTAATATCGTTTGGAGGCTTCTACCTGTCGGGCAGCCGAGAAGTTGCTGATACGCTTCATATATCCGATGATTCGGGTTAGGTAGTCGATATTTTCGGAACTGCATTGAGGGCATTTTTTCAGGTATCGTTTATCTATTGTACCACAATCGTTGCAAACGGTGTTGGGTATATTGAATGTGAAATAGTTGCACCCTTCGCGTGCCGCCACACGCAGCAATTGTCGGTATTGCGGTTGCGATAGATGTTCCGACAGGTTGGCGTGCAGAGCAGAGCCACCTGTGAGGTTGCGGATATACTTTTCGCCATGCAAACGAAATTTGTCTAACACATTAAGCGTATCATCTTCGACGATATAAAAATAGCTGTTGTAGCAGTCGCGGCGGACGGTGTAGCCGTCTTCTTTGTCCCACTTGGCGTGCTTTACTCCAACATTTTCGGCAGGTATCATCTCGCAGTTGAACATCAACTCTTTGCTTCGATATTTTCTGTTATAATGTTCTATAAGTCCCAATACCTCCTGTACAAAAGCAACATATTGCGGATTGTCGTCGATGGTTATGCCCAAAAATTCGGCAGCCTCGACCAAACCGTTTACTCCAACCGTAAGATATTGACGCTTAATATCAATATAACCCGCATCGAACAGAGGCAACATCCCTTTCTGTTGCAATACTTTCAGGTTTTCGTTGTATGCACTCTGTGCCTTATGCACAAGGTCGATTACTTCTTCGAGAAAATCCATATACGATTTGCCGTTTCGTTTTGCGTACTGAACACAACGGTTTATATTGACAGTAAGCACGCTCTTCGACCCTGTCGAGACACCACCTGCCCCAAGCGTGTAGCTAAATCCGTTGTCGGTTATTTCGTTTCTAAGACGGCAACAGCTCGACAGCGAGTCGGCATTGTCGCTCATATATGTGAAAAACGAGTGCCCTTCGGCATACATCTCGGCGGTAAAATCGCCATACTCTTCGTCGATTACATCACCGTCTTTCGACAGCAACGCCATTGTTTCTACGGGAAATGTAAGTACTGTTTTGGTGCGTTCGGCATTGAACCACTTCATAAAACGTTTTTGCAGCCAGCTGAGCGATTCCCAAATGGGGCGTGTGCCGTCGGGGAATACAAACTCTCCGAAGATGCTCTCGAAATACGGACGGTCGTAGTAGGCAATGTTCCAAAACACCGCCTGAAAGTTACGTGCCCCTGTGGGTTGATTGATGGAATATACCACCTGTTCGAAAAAGTCGCATATCACTTTGTCGAGTGAGCGTTGCCGTTTCGACAAATCGACGACTTTCTCTATTTCGCGATAATAATCGTCTCCGTACTCTTTACGGATAAAATAGTCCATATACATCAGAAATTCGGGAGTGGCACAAGCTCCGCTCAACATACTCGAAACGATGAATACCATATTTACAAATCCGCCGGCAAACGATTTCAGATTAGTCGGAGGTGTCGAATTGCCCCCTATCGATTTGGTGCCGTTGAGTAGCCAAGGGTACATCGTGATACTTGCACAGTAGTTGGCAAGGCTCGTTTCGTCGTTTTTGTAGATGAAATGCGAGTTGAGCATATCGATATACTTGTCTGCCAATTCTTTACCGTACATCTCTTTCATACGGTCGGTTATCATTTTGCGGTTGAGGTTGATAAAGTTCTTTTTGGGCAGTTCGCCTATGAGCGTGGCTATGTTTTTTTTCTCCACATTGGCGTTGGCATCGAATTTTGAACCTGTTGCGGCGTTTGATGCATCGCAATAATTTATCAGAAAATTGAGTTTGTCGCGTGTCTCTCGTGTCTCGGTGTGCTTCTGACGATATAGCATATACGACTTTGCCACGGCAAAATATTTTTCTGCCATAAGAGCCACTTCTACCTGATTTTGAATCTCTTCTACGGTCATACCGTTTGCCACGTGGATACGCGAAAGTATGGCGATAAAATCGTCGTCGGTGGCAAATGTGCCCACCGACAGAAATGCCTTGGCGATAGCTGCCTTTATCTTTTCGAGCGAAAAAGCTACCGACTTACCGTCGCGTTTGATGATATAAATCTCTTTATTTCCCATAGTGTTTTTTTATTTAATTGATTATTAATGTTATAATGTTTGTTTTCAAATAATATCTTTTTTGAGAAAAAAGAGAACTATTATATTTTTATTGCGAAAATAGGTTGTATAATAGCAGGTAAATGATTGGAATACAGTATATACTCGTCTCATTCTTGCTCTTTTATTCCCGAAAGATTCAAAAAAAATGTTGCACTTTGGCAGGTCTTCTGACTTGTTCTGTTGCTCAAATCGCCTTCCCGTTGTTTAATGTTGTGTAAAACAGTGGCTTTGAAGAATTGAACTATTGCCTACATCTATGGCAGACAAAGAACTCACAGCAGCGGGTACTGTAATCGAATTTCACGATTTTCCCTTTTAATTCACGCCTCTGAAAATATCGAAACGTAAACCAAATGCTCCGACAAAAGTATATAAAATTATTGTTGCAGGAAATAATTTTTGAAATATTTTGTAGTTAAATTTTCTTAAAATAAAATTTAATGATTGATTATAAATGCTTTATTTTGGAGTTGTGGTAAAAAAGTTTTCGGAAAAAATAAATTTACAGTTGCTGTCCGATACGTTGTCAATCATACCAAAGCACCAATCTTGTTTTCTTCCGGTTTAGTTGGGGGCAGACAACCCCAATGAAATATAAAGCATTCCGATAGCCCCACATCTTTTATAATACGGAATATGGAGGAAACCTCATAATAACCCGATAAACAAACACAAAAGATAAGCTCTTTGCACAACAAAAGCATATATCTGTTTGTATATTAAGATATTGCAGATTGATGTCGATTTTTTATCGGACAGTAATGTAAATTCATAAAAGAGGGCATTAGCTATACACTAACACCCTCTTTTTAGGTCTGCAAAAAAATATGTTTTAGTCAAACATTTGCTTAAATCTGTTAAAAAAGCCTTTTGTGGAGTTGTCTTTGGGTTTGAAGTTTGGAGAGTTGTTGAACTGCTCAAAGGTTTTCTTCTCGTCGCACGAAAGGGTTTCGGGTATATATACCCCTATATTGACAAGCAAATCGCCCGAACCATAAGAGTTTAGGCGAGGTAAGCCTTTGTTCCTGAGCCTTAGCACCTTGTTGGGTTGAGTGCCCTTTTCGATTTTTACTTTCACTTTACTATCTACCGTAGGTATCTCTACCGTACCACCCAATACAGCTGTGGGTAGGTCGAGTAATAGGTTGTAAATGAGGTCGCTGCCGTCTCTTATCAATTCGGGATGCTCCTCCTCTTCTATCAGTACAATCAAATCGCCGGGTATGCCTCCGTTACGAGCTGCGTTGCCTTTCCCTCTGATTGTAAACTGCATATTGTCTTCTATTCCGGCAGGTATATTGATTGGTATAATCTCTTCGGCACGTACTACTCCTTCTCCGCTGCAATATTCGCATTTGTCGGTAATTATTTTGCCCGTACCTCCGCACGTTTGGCAATAAGACTGTGTCTGCATTGAGCCGAGTATGGTGCGTTGAATATGTGTTACCACACCGCTCCCTTTACACGTAGAGCAGGTTTTTATGCTATTTGCATTTTTTGCTCCGCTACCATTGCAATGAGAGCAACTTACAAGTTTATTTACCTTTATCTTCTTATCTACTCCGGAGGCTATCTCTTTGAGACTTACATTTACCTTTACTCTGAGGTTGGAGCCTTTTGACGTAGCTCTTCGATTCGACGACGAACCATCGTAAAATCCGCCTCCGCCAAAACTGCTTGCAAAATCTCTAAACGCACTGCCAAAATGTCCGCCGAAGATGTCGCCAAAGTTGGCAAAAATATCGTCCATAGACATACCTCCTCCTCCAAATCCGCCGGAGCCACCTCCCATTGCAGAGTGTCCGAATCGGTCGTATTGCTGACGCTTTTGCGGATCGGACAATATTTCGTAAGCCTCGGCTGCCTCTTTGAACTTCTCTTCGGCATCCTTATCTCCGGGGTTTTTGTCGGGGTGATACTTTATTGCCTTTTTGCGATATGCTTTTTTTATCTCTTCTGCGGATGCGCTCTTTGGTACATCCAGAACCTCATAATAATCTCTCTTTGTTGCCATATACCGGTTTTTTTACTGCTATTATTCGCCTACAACTACTTTTGAGTGTCTTAATACCTTCTCATTTAGTATATACCCTTTGAGGGTGCAATCAACTATTTTGCCTTTTGCTTCGTCGGTTGGTGCCGGTATGGTGGTAATCGCCTCGTGGTATTCGGTATCAAAATCTTTGTTTTCGGTTTCGATTGCTTTTACTCCGTGCTGTTTGAGCATAGACATTAGTTGGTTGTAAATGAGTTCTATGCCCTGTTTTATCGCATTTATGTCGGTTGCCGACTCCATATTGCTCAAAGCTCGCTCAAAATTGTCCACAATGGGCAATATGTCTGATATTACTCGCTCACCGCCGTTTTGTATGAGTTCTAACTTCTCTTTTACGGTACGCTTGCGGTAATTGTCAAACTCTGCCATAAGACGTACATAACCGTCGTTAAGAGTTAGATATTTTTGCTCCCAACTATCTTGGTTGTCTTCTGTGGTTTCACTTTCATTTGATGTGATAGAATCTTTGTTTTCATCTATTTGATTATCACAGGTTTCGTCTTGCTGTTTTATGTCTTCGTTTTCTATGTTATCCATTACAATGTGATATTAAGATATTTTATATTTTTATTTATTTGATAAATATTTAATATGAAGATTGCAAAAATCTTGCCAGATACATCAATCGGTCATAAAACTGTAATTTTGGCAGTATCTGTCAATAAAAAAACTAATGTTTGACTAATCGAAATGCGGGTCTTTGCAGATGGTATTAATTTTGATAAATCGTATGTGTAATCCTCGTTTTTCTATTTGCTATGTGTTCGGATAAAGTTGATATTAGTTGTGTTTTGATAAAATAGTATAAACGATTTGTATCTGTAAACAAGGAATCAAAAAAAGTAGTAACTTTGCACGTTAAAAATCATACTTTTGATAAAATATGAAAAATAATAGTGATAAAAAGATGTCAAAAACAACAATCGACAGCAACACCAAAAAGCTATTTCTAAAATGGTTTTGGGGTGTGCTTGGTGTAGTTGTCGGGTTGATAGCTTTAATCTTTTTGCTTATCTCAATAGGTTGGATAGGCTATGTGCCTCCTTTGGAGGAGTTGGAAAACCCCAAAAACAAACTCGCAACAGAGATATATTCGTCCGATAATAAGGTACTTGGCACATTCTATTCGGGCAAAGACAATCGTATGAAGACCACATACGATGAGCTTTCGCCAAATTTGATAAATGCACTTTTGGCAACCGAAGACATACGTTTTTATAAACATTCGGGTATTGACGGCAAGGCTCTTATGAGAGCTCTTCTTTCGTTTGGTGGCGGTGGCGGTGCATCTACCATTACTCAACAGACTGCCAAACTGCTTTATACTCAACGAGCAGGAAATATCTTCAAACGTATCCCTCAAAAACTCAATGAATGGGTAATAGCCATAAGACTCGAAAAGCTTTTTACAAAAGAAGAAATCATCTCTTTGTATTTTAATAAATTCGATTTTCTCAATAATGCCGTAGGTATCAAAACTGCATCGCGAGTATATTTCAATACCACTCCGGACAAACTGACCATACCTCAGGCGGCTATGTTGGTGGGAATGTGTAAAAATCCGTCTCTGTACAACCCTGCAAGTCGTCGTCAGGCAACCAGAGATAGAGCTCTTCACCGTCGCAATACTGTTATCGACCAAATGGCAAAATATAAGTTCATTACCAAAATCGAAGCCGAAGAGTACAAAAAATCGCCTGTCGAGCTTGACTACAACTCGGTAGGACACGACCAAGGATTAGCTCCGTATATGCGCGAATATCTCCGTACAAAACTGAACGCAAAGAAGCCAAAGACATCTAACTATGCCGATTGGCAGCTCAAACCCTACGGGCAGTACTATCTCGACTCGCTTGCCTGGGAGACCGACCCGCTATATGGTTTCATCGAGAAGAACCCCAAGTCTGACGGCTCTAAGTACGACCTCTATCACGATGGATTGAAAATATATACAACTATCGACAGCCGTATGCAGGCTTATGCCGAAAGCGTTGTTCGCGAATGGCTTACAGGGCTGCAAGACGATTTTTTCAAAGAGAAGAAAAAACGTAAAAACGGTATATTCCCATCGAATTTTACCCAAGACGATATAAACAAATTCATCGAACGAGCCATTGTTCAAAGTGAGCGTTATCGAGTAATGAAAGCCGATGGAATGAGCAAAGAGCGAATATTTAAGGAGTTTGAGGTGCCTGTCGAGATGAAAATTTTTTCATGGCGTGGCGAGATTGACACCATTATGTCGCCCAAAGACTCTATACTGTGGGCAAAAAGCTTTGCTCGTGTGGGCTTTATGAGTATGGAGCCGTCTAACGGCTATGTCCGTGCCTATGTGGGAGGTCCCGATTTTAGCTACTTCAAATACGATATGACCACACAGGGCAGACGACAGATAGGCTCTACGGTAAAACCGTTTATTTATACTTTGGCTATGGAAGAAGGTATGTATCCTTGCGATAAAATAGTCAATCAGCCTATTACCCTTACAGATGCTAATGGTAAACCTTTTACGCCGCGTAATGGTTCTAAGGCTCGTATGGGCGAAGAGGTTACATTGAGGTGGATGCTTCAAAATTCCAACAACTGGGGTTCTGCTACGTTGATGAGTATGCTCGCTCCCGAACAGTTGGTAAAGTTGATGCGTTCGTTTGGTATTTCGGGGTATATTCCGGCTGTGGTGTCTCTTTGTCTGGGACCAAACGAGGTGTCGGTATCCGAAATGGTTAGTGCCTATACCACATTCCCAAACAAAGGTATAAGGGTAACGCCTGTGTTTGTTACACGTATCACGGATAACAAGGGCAATGTGATAGCCGATTTTACCACCAATACCACTGAGGTAATCAACGAGAAAACCGCATACAAAATGATAAATATGATGCAGGCAGTAGTCGATGGAGGTACGGGGTCGCGTGTTCGCTACAAGTATGGTGTCAATGCTCCTGCCGCAGGCAAAACGGGTACTACCAACGACAACTCGGACGGCTGGTTTATCGGATATACTCCCGAATTGGTAAGCGGTGTTTGGGTCGGTTGGGAAGACCGTCAGATACATTTTGCCAATATGGCAGAGGGGCAGGGGGCTAATATGGCTCTACCTATTTGGGCTATGTATATGAAAAAAGTATTGGAAGACAAGAATTTGGGATATAATCCGAGTGCGAGGTTCAATATCCCCGAATGGTTCAATCCGAACGAAGGGTGTGAGTAAAAGAAGATGTGTTTTTGGTAGATTATAAATAATAATATTGTATAAATAGATGAATTATCGTGTTTTTGTAGAGAAAAAAGCTGATTTTAGAGTTGAGGCAGAGGGATTGCAGAACGAGTTGAATTCAAACCTCGGGTTGAATCTACACCATCTGCGACTGATAAACGTGTACGACCTGTTTGGGTTTACTCCCGAACTTCTCGACAAGTGCCTTTATTCTGTTTTTGGCGAAATTGTTACCGATAGGGTTACTACCGAGTTTGAGTTTGGCGATAAACCATATTTAGCCGTTGAGTTTCTGCCCGGTCAGTTCGACCAAAGGGCAAGTTCGGCCGAAGATTGTGTACGCCTTGTAGACCCTAAGGCAGATATTTCTATAAAAAGCGGTAAAATATTGCTTTTCGACGACAACTTTTCGGCTGACGATATGGAGAAGGTAAAAAAGTACTTTATTAATCCTATCGAAAGTCGCATCAAAGATATATCCGTTTTGGAGACATTCGACCACCCCGCAGCAGAGCCTGTGCCTGTACTCGAAGGTTTTATCGATATCAAAGAGAATGAACTTGCCGACTATTGCAAGGCAAACTCTTTGGCAATGAATGCCGACGACCTCAGAGAGGTGGTAGCCTACTTCAAAAAAGAGAACCGCAACCCTTATGAGACGGAGCTAAAAATACTCGACACCTATTGGAGCGACCATTGCCGACACACCACATTCAATACATCGCTCGAAAATATAGAGATAGAGGATAGCTTTGTTGCCGACCGCATACGCGGGTCGCTCAATTTGTACCACTCTATGCGTAACGAACTGAAACGCGAAGAAAAAGATATCTGCCTTATGGATATTGCCACCATTGGAGCTAAATATCTCAAAAAACACGGATACCTCGACGATTTGGAGCAGAGCGAGGAGAATAATGCCTGTTCGGTTTTTGTCGATGTCGATGTCGATGGGCAGATAGAGAAGTGGCTGTTGCAGTTCAAAAACGAGACTCACAACCACCCTACCGAGATAGAGCCTTTCGGTGGTGCATCTACCTGCCTTGGCGGAGCCATTCGCGACCCACTGTCGGGACGCAGCTATGTGTATCAGGCTATGAGAGTTACCGGAGCAGGTAATATCTATCAACCTGTTGACGAGACTATGCAGGGCAAGTTACCCCAAAAGATAATATCGACCAAGGCGGCTCACGGATATTCGTCGTATGGTAACCAGATAGGACTTGCTACCACCTTTGTACGCGAGATATATCACGATAATTATGTTGCCAAACGCCTCGAAGTAGGTGCGGTGGTAGGTGCGGTAAGGGCTGATAATGTGCGTCGCGATACACCGCAAGCAGGTGATGTGGTAATGATGTTCGGCGGACGTACCGGACGCGACGGTATAGGCGGAGCCACAGGTTCGTCGAAAGAGCATACCGCCGAGAGCCTCGAACTATGCAGTAGCGAGGTACAGAAGGGAAATGCTCCCGAAGAACGTAAATTGGAAAGGCTTTTTCGTCGGGGCGAAGTTACACGCCTTATCAAAAAATCGAACGACTTCGGAGCCGGTGGTGTATGTGTAGCTATCGGCGAACTTGCCGACGGACTCGATATATACTTAGACCGCGTAAAGACCAAATACTCGGGTTTGTCGGGTACGGAACTTGCCATATCCGAGAGTCAGGAGCGTATGGCAGTGGTAATCGAACGCAACGATATGGACGAGTTCGTAAAGTATTGCGGACAAGAGAATATTGAGGTGTCGCACATAGCTGATGTTACCGACAAAGGTCGCCTTCGTATGTACTTCCGTAATGATATGATAGTGGATATCTCACGCGATTTTATAGACTCGGCAGGAGCCAAACACACGGCGACAGCCAAAATATCGGCAGTCGAAAACCGCAATCCGTTTGTATCATGACAGATAAAAATTTTATTTGAAAAAAGATTAGGTGTGTAAAGGTAGTTGTATCAAGCAATTAAATTTGTAGATAAAGATATGAATCTGTCCTTAGACGATTATATAAACAACCATATAGAGGCAGAGCCCGATTATTTAAAAACAATATACCGCAATACCAATATACGTCTGTTGAATCCGCGTATGCAGAGCGGGCTTTATCAGGGTAGGCTACTGAAAATACTTACACAAATAATTAACCCGAATAATATACTCGAAATAGGTACGTTTTCGGGATATGCCACTCTATGTATGGCTGAAGGTATGTCGGGCAAGGCTCATATAGATACGATAGAGATAGACGACGAACTCGAAGATTTTATACGCGAAAACTTCCTGTGTTCGCCCTTTGCCGACAAAATAACACTTCATATCGGCGATGCGTTAACTATTGTCCCGGAGCTTGATAAAACATTCGAGTTGGCTTTTATAGACGGTAATAAGCGACACTATTGTCAATATTTCGATATGGTGTTGCCGTATATGGCATCTAATGGTGTGATATTGGCGGATAATACTCTTTGGAGCGGCAAGGTGCTTAATGAGCCTGCGGATAACGATTATCAGACAAAAGAGATTATTAAATTTAACAAATATGTGTCGCAACATTCGGATATTGATCGGATAATATTGCCTGTCAGAGACGGACTTACCATTATTCGCAAAAAATAAAATTCTTTATATTAGTTATTTTTTGTAATTTTGTCGGATATTACAGTTAATAATTTAATTTAATAAAGAATAATATGAAAAGAGTAATTAATTCTACAAATGCCCCTGCGGCAATCGGTCCTTACAGTCAAGCAATAGAAGCAAACGGCACATTGTATATTTCGGGTCAGTTGCCGGTAAACCCTGCGACAGGCGAAGTGCCAGAGACTATCGAAGAACAGGTAGAGCAATGTTTTGCCAATATCAAAGCTATTTTGAATGAAGCAGGCTATACTTTCGACAATGTAGTGAAGTCTGTCGTATTACTTGACGATTTGGCTAACTTCACAGCTATGAACGATATTTACGCTAAGTATTACACCAAAGATATGCCTGCAAGAGTTTGCTATCAGGTATCGAAGTTGCCCAAAGGAGTGAAAGTAGAGATAGAGACAACCGCCGTAAAGTAATATGCGGTTGAATATCTTATAGAGATAAAATGATTGCAATTTTTCTTAATTTTGCAATCATTTATTTTTAAAAAGCAAAATAGCAATAAAAATGTTGAAATTTTCCATAATAGTTCCGGTTTATAATCGTCCAGATGAAGTTGACGAACTTCTTCAAAGTCTTGAAAAACAAAATGATAAAGACTTTGAGGTGGTAATTGTGGAAGATGGTTCGCAAATACCGTGCAAATATATTTGCGATAAATACTCTTCGATACTTGATATTAAATATTTTTACAAAGACAATTCCGGTCCCGGACAGAGTCGAAACTACGGAGCGAAACACAGTAGCGGCAATTACCTTGTAATACTTGACTCCGACGTTATTGTGCCGAGCCACTATGTGTCCGCTTTACGTCGCGAACTTACCGAAGATTATTGTGATGCCTTTGGCGGAGCAGATGCAGCCGATGAGTCGTTTTCGGATATGCAGAAGGCTGTAAACTATGCTATGACTTCGTTTTTTACTACCGGTGGCATACGTGGAGGCAAAAAGCAGATGGAGAGGTTTCACCCACGTACTTTCAATTTCGGTATAAGCAAAGAGGCTTTTGAGGCTTTGGGCGGATTCTCGAAGATGCGTTATGGCGAGGATATAGACCTGAGTATAAGGATTTATAAAGCAGGTTATTCGGTACGTCTGTTGCACGATGTGTTTGTTTATCACAAACGTCGGACAGATTTGGAACAGTTTTTTGCTCAGGTGCGACATTCGGGTAATGCACGCATAATATTATGGAAAAAACATTCGGATTATGCCGGAGCTCTCAAAATGGTACATCTGCTCCCATCGGCTTTTATGATAGGCTCTATGCTATTGGCTTTTTTAGGACTGTTCAACTATCTGTTTTGGTCGCCGATTCTTATTTTTGCTGTTATAATATTTGTTGATTCTTCGGTGAAAAACAAGAAAATCAATATCGGATTTCTATCCGTAGCTACCTCTTTTGTACAACTCTTTGGCTATGGCTTGGGATTTGTCGAAGAGTATTTGAGGCAGAAATCATAAACTTAGTGTACCAAATCTTATTGAGGCAACCAAAGATGTTTAGATTCAAACAATTTGACGTGATACAGGCTAAAAATGCTATGAAAGTAGGTACCGATGGCGTATTGCTCGGAGCGTGGTGTAGTGTGGAGAATGCGAATAAAGTTTTGGATATCGGTACGGGTACAGGATTGCTGTCGCTTATGATTGCTCAACGCAACGATAACGTACAGATAGATGCGGTAGAGATTGATACCGAAGCAGCCGATGAGGCAGCCTCGAATGTGGCAAACTCCAAGTTTAAAAATATGATAAAAGTGTTTAACTCTTCGATACAATATTTTGTAGAACAGAGAGTTAAGTCCGAATAAAAAAAAACGATTTCATTTAACCTAAAAACAATACATTGTATGAGAGATGTGATTATAGCTCTTGATTTCCCAAACAGAGACAAGACTTTGGATTTTTTAGACCTTTTTGGCGACAAAAAACCTTTTGTAAAAATAGGTATGGAGCTTTTTTATGCCGAAGGTCATTCGCTTTTGCGAGATATAAAGGCTCGCGGGCATAAAATTTTTCTTGACCTAAAACTACACGATATACCCAATACCGTAAAGAGTGCCATGAAAGCTATCGGTACTCTTGGTATTGATATGGTCAACGTACATGCCTCCGGTGGTACTTTGATGATGAAAGCGGCTTTGGAGGGATTATCGCAAGCCGATAACAACCCGATACTGATAGCTGTTACACAGCTTACCTCTACCTCACAGGATATGTTACAACAGGATTTGATGATAAATTCGCCCATAAACGATGTAATAGTTCATTATGCTCGGAATGCCCGTTTTTCGGGATTGAGCGGAGTGGTGTGTTCGCCTCTCGAAGTAGCGGATATAAAGAAGGCGTGCGGGAGCGATTTTGTAACGGTTACTCCGGGCATTAGATTTGCCGACAACAGCAAAGACGATCAGGTACGTATCACTACACCGACAGATGCGAGGAAGAACGGGGCTGACTTTATAGTTGTAGGTCGTCCTATTACTCAAGCCGACAATCCTGTGGAGATGTATCGCCGTTGTTTAAGTGATTTTTGTGGCTGAAACAGGCTATTGTATTTGACTCTTAAATATGTTTGCAAAATTTATTTGCTCATTTTCGTGGCTATATAAAATTTTTTTTGTAATTTTGCAAACTTTTTTTTGAGAAAAGAATCTATATTTAAACATAAGATAATAAGGAGATTATAAATTAATGGCAAAACAAAATTTAGCTTTTACAAGAAATATCGGTATCATGGCTCACATCGACGCCGGTAAGACTACAACGTCTGAACGTATTCTGTTCTATACAGGTCTCACCCACAAAATAGGTGAGGTTCACGACGGTGCCGCTACTATGGACTGGATGGAGCAGGAGCAGGAACGCGGTATCACTATCACTTCTGCTGCTACCACTACTCGTTGGAAATACAGAGGCGAAGAGTATAAGATTAACCTCATCGACACTCCGGGACACGTTGACTTTACCGTGGAGGTAGAACGCTCTCTTCGTATTCTCGACGGTGCGGTAGCTACTTTTTGTGCCGTTGGTGGCGTAGAGCCTCAGTCGGAGACCGTTTGGCGTCAGGCAGACAAATATAATGTGCCTCGTATAGGTTATGTTAACAAGATGGACCGTTCGGGGGCTAACTTCTTCGAGGTGGTAACACAGATAAAGGAGGTACTCGGTGCAAATCCTTGTCCTATACAGATACCTATCGGTGCGGAGGAGAATTTCAAAGGTATTATCGACCTTGTAGCGATGAAAGCTCTATTTTGGAGAGACGAGACTATCGGTGCCAGTTACCAAATAGAAGATATACCTGCCGAATGGCAAGACGAGGCCGCAGAGTGGAGAGACAAAATGCTCGAAACATTGGCATCGTTTGACGACCTGTTGATGGAGAAATATTTCGACAATCCGGATACTATCACCGAAGAAGAGATACGTCAGGCTATACGCAAGGCTACTGTGGCTATGCAGATAAATCCTATTATTTGCGGTAGCTCATTCAAAAACAAAGGTGTACAGACTCTGCTCGACTCTGTTTGTGCATATCTGCCTTCGCCTCTGGACACAGAGTTTATCGAAGGTACTGCTCCCGACGATGCAGAAAAGAAAATCCAACGCAAACCCGACGAAAACGAACCTTTGTGTGCTTTGGCGTTTAAGATTGCTACCGACCCGTATGTAGGTCGCTTGTGCTTTTTCCGTGTATATTCGGGCAAACTTGAAGCAGGTTCGTATGTGTATAACGTACGTTCTGGCAAAAAAGAGAGAATTTCGAGAATATTCCAGATGCACTCCAACAAGCAGAACCCCGTCGAATTTATTAGTGCGGGCGATATAGGTGCAGGAGTTGGGTTCAAAGATATTCGTACAGGCGATACATTATCGAGCGAAGACCATCCGATAGCTCTCGAAAGTATGGACTTCCCAGATCCTGTAATCGGTATAGCCGTAGAACCAAAGACTCAGTCAGACCTTGATAAACTTGGTGTCGGTCTTAGCAAACTTGCCGAAGAGGACCCGACATTTACCGTTAGAACCGACGAACAGACAGGTCAGACCATCATCTCCGGTATGGGCGAATTGCACTTGGAGATTATTATCGACCGTCTGAAACGCGAGTTTAAGGTTGAGTGTAATCAAGGTAAACCGCAGGTTACTTACAAAGAGGCTATTACCAAAGAGGTCGAACTTCGTGAGGTTTATAAAAAACAAACCGGTGGTCGTGGTAAATTTGCCGATATTATCGTAAAAGTAGGACCTGTTGACCCCGAATTCGAAGGCTCGTTACAGTTTATCGACGAGGTAAAAGGCGGTAATATCCCCAAAGAGTATATCCCTTCAGTACAGAAAGGTTTTGCTGCCGCAATGAAAAATGGTGTTTTGGCAGGTTTCCCTGTCGATACACTCAAAGTTACGCTTGTTGACGGCAGCTACCACGCTGTTGACTCCGACCAACTTTCGTTCGAGATATGTGCTCAACTTGCGTTTAAAAACGCTTGTGCCAAGGCTAAACCCGTACTTATGGAGCCTATAATGAAACTCGAAGTGGTAACACCCGAAGAGAGTATGGGTGACGTTATAGGAGACCTCAACAAACGTCGTGGTAACGTCGAAGGTATGGACAATTCACGTACAGGAGCCCGTATTGTCAAAGCGAAAGTGCCTTTGGCAGAGTTGTTTGGCTACGTTACGGCGTTGCGTACCATTACTTCCGGTAGAGCAACAAGCTCGATGGAGTTCTCGCACTACGCCGAAGTATCGTCGTCACTGGCCAAAGCCGTTATAGAAGAAAACAAAGGACGTGCCGACCTGCTCTAATCGTCTAATGATAAATATTAAAAGCCCTACTCTACGGAGTGGGGCTTTTTTGTTATTTTTAGTTATTAATTTTATTGAAGATTACCGGCTTGGAAGATTTAGAAACCCGTACAATATGATATATTGTTACTACATCATTAGTTAAGCCTTTTTGTAAGTTTTCGAATGAGACAATAATATTATTTTTTGTCTCCTCCACTTTTGTTATATCTACTGTTGTCGTACTGTTGTTTTTTTCAAAAACAGCCAATAACATATAGGCAGAGAAATCAATATTAGAGTTTTTTAGTTTAGGTAATCCTAATGTTTCTGCAACTATATCTCGTTCTTGCAATGTTGTTATCACTAAACCGGTAGTATCATTTAGTTGCCTGTTTAAATATCCCTGGTCTATATGAACTACATCAATTAACACATTCTTCCTTTCGCACCCGCTCAAAGCCACTACAAAAAGCAAAATCGCGGCAGGGAGTAATTTTATTATACGTTTCATAATTTATTTGTTTTTTAATTCATTAGTTTGTCAATGATGTGCATTTACAATTAATCGTATCGATTGGGTTGAGTCTATTTTTGGTGTTATCCAATAAAATTTCCGCCACCTTTCCGCCACAGCGGTCATATTTAAAGTTACATCTACTACTAATATGTACTGAGTGGAGGAGTTTTGTTGCAGTTCAACTCCAATGCTGTGTACACCATAAGTAGTAGCATTTGAGGATATTAACAAAGTGCCTTCGTTAAAATTAAGCGTTGGAGCATCTTCGCACAATGCCAACAATTCTTCATTAGTACGTACAACAATTAAAGAATCTGATTTTGAGATTGCTTTACCGGTAAAACGTTCGGTAATGTCTTCCATATTTCGCACAACAGAATTATTGGGAGAGTTATTACAAGCTTCAAATCCCATAATCATAGAGACCACCAGACTGAGAACTACCAATTTTTTTATACGTTTCATAACTTTTAAAATTTAAGATAGTTATATTATAAATTGTATTTCTGCTTTTTTGGTGTAGGTAAAAGCAGTTTCATAAGATTACCTATTGAGATGATAATATTTCGCCTACAAAGTTAATAAATGTTTTTTATTTTTACAAAAAAATATCGGCTACAAAAAACCGATATTTGGCAGTGCTTTCCAAAGTATGATACTCAAATCCACCCAAAGTTGATGTAGAAAAACACAATTTCAAAGGCTTTTATATGGTTTTCTAATTTTTTTGAAAAACAGCAAGTTTTCCGAACCGC
>JBGXXV010000026.1:0-3999 GCA_041814825.1 Bacteroidota bacterium
CCAACCTAAGAGAGAAGAAAACGAGATTGGAGCTTTGGTACGATTGATAATATATTGTACAGTAATGAAATTTTGCAAACAAAAAACTGAAATTCAACAAGCTATCACCATATTTTTTTTCAAAAAAACTTTTATCGGACACTAATAATTCCAAACAAAAACAGACACCTACACATTTGTAGGTGTCTTTTTGTTGTAGCTTTGGCAGATTACAAATTCGAATAATCTTTCGAATAGCGAAGGTGTTGTTGGGCAAAACCTTCGGTATAGTCGATTTTGATGTCGATAAACTTACCGTTTTTGTCATAAACGGGAGTATATACGGGATTTACAAAACCTTTGTAAGGTTTGATGTTCAGTTTGGCATATCGGTCGCGGATTTGCTGATTGATAGCCTTATCCACCTTGACGCCGTAATTTTCTACCAAATCGTGAGCAGCCTTGTAATCGCCGGTAGATTTGATTTTTTGTATCAATGCCAACAGTTCGCCGATGTGCTGTTGTACCTTCTTGTAATCGTTTACTTTTACGAAGTTTTCGCCATCGCGAACCACCACTTCTACCGCACGGTCGTCTTTGGATTTCTCCAACACCCATTTGGCAATAAGCTGACGGTTGCGCATGTGTGCCTCCTCGATGTTGTCGCCCGGCACTATTCGGGTAAGCTGTGTAAGCAATCCGTTGGTAAGGTATGTGTAATATTCGGCTTTGTAAGCATTGGTGTCCGGCAACAGACCAAGTTCGACCATTTTATTGTCGCCCATAAAATAGAGAGCAAACAGGTCTGCACGTGCCTCTTCGATGGTAGAACCGTAAGCTTTGAGAGCATCGGGGTCAACACCGGGAAGCAATTTGCCCGAAGCATGTCCGAGACACTCGTGAAGGTCGGTATGGAGGCTGCTTGTCATTTGTCCGTATTTATCGACAAGAGCTACTTCTTCGGCACTCCAATAGAACTCTTCGGCAAAACCGTTGCCTTTGGCAGCCTCGCCGTAAGCCTCCGTAATGTTGTCGATTGTTACCGATTTAGACCCGTGTTCCGCACGAATCCAGTTAGAGTTGGGCAGATTGATGCCGATAGGCGTGGTTGGATAACAATCTCCTGCCAGAATAGCCGCTGTTATCACTTTGGCAGTGATACCCTTTACATTCTCTTTTTTGAAACGGTCTTCGGCAGGCGAATTTTGCTCAAACCACTGTGCATTTGCACTTATTATTTCGGTACGTTTGGTAGCTCCTATGTTTTTGAAATTCACCAAAGCCTCCCAACTACCTTTCATACCGAGAGGGTCTCCGTAAGTTTCGGTAAAACCGTTTATAAAGTCGATTTGAGAAGCGGTATCATTTACCCAAAGGATTGCATAAGCATCGAAATCTTTGAGGTTTCCGCTTTTGTTGAACTCTATCATTTTGTTGATAACCGCTTTTTGAGCATCATTTTCGGCAACGGAGGCAGCTTTTTCGAGCCAATAAACCACCTTTTCCAAAGCAGGCGAATAGAGTCCGCCGATTTTATAAACATCTTCGTACAAGACACCATCTTTTTTAATCAATTTGGAATTTAGTCCGTACATCACAGGCTCTTTGTCGTTGGGGTCTTTCATTTTGTTATAAAAATCCTCAGCCTCTTTCTGTGTAACACCCTCTCCGTAATAATTGCCCGCAGAGGTAGTTATCAAATCTACTCCCGATGCCTGATTGGTACGCTTTTTGTAAATTGTGGGGTCGAAAATGACAGGGACAATTTCTGCCAAAAACGCATCAACATCTTGCCCCTCTTTGAGTTTTAGCAATTGGGCAGGTGCTTTTTTCACTTCCTCTACAAAATACTCCTTTGTAAACGAAGGAGTGAATTTATCGCCCGAATAGTGATGATGAATACCGTTCGATACCCATACCTCTTTTAGATAAAGCTCCAAAGCCTTAAAATTTTCGGTCGATTTATCGGCAGTGTTGGTATAGACAGCCTCCAAAGCACGTCTTATAGGAAGGTTGTATTTGCAGTTTTGGTCGAAAAGAATATCACGTCCCTGCAAAGCTGCTTCCGTAAGATAGTACAAGAGTTCTTTTTGGGCTGTGGTAAGAGCCTCAATATCGGGAACTCTGTAACGCAATATCCCTTTATCCGAAAACTCTTCAACCTTGTAGTCAAATTCATCGATAGAAGGAGTTTTCAGTTCTGAGACATACTCCTTTTCTCTACAAGAAAACAATGTTAGTGCCGTCATAGCAATAATTAATGATTTTTTCATAAAATAACAATACTTTTTTTATTTTTTTTTGATTATAAGTTTTTTCTATTTCAATCCGAATAAACTACAAAGTTAATCAATTTTTTATATTAATTTTGCAGAAAAAGAAAATGCTCAAGAAATTACTACGACAAAATATAAGCAAAACCCAACTTTTTGGCTTTGCCATAGCCAACTTTATAGGGCTTACCATAGTGCTGCTCTCAATACAGCTATATACCGACCTCCGCCCGATGTTCGACGGGAACGATAGCGTTCTGAAAAAAGATTTTTTTGTTGTTACCAAAAATATTTCGGTGCTAAATACCATAGGCGGTTCGTCGGGATTTGACACAGAAGAGATAAAAAACATCGAACGACAACCGTTTGTACGTCGTGTAGGGAGTTTTAGCTCATCACAGTTTGAAGTTTACGGTGGCATCTCGGCATCGGGTATGAGCTTCGGCGCCGACCTCTTTTTTGAAGCTATCCCGACCGAGTTTATCGACATCAAAAGCGAAAAGTGGCACTTCGACGAAACCGAGAAATTCATACCTATCATTGTCCCTCAAAACTATCTCGACCTATATAATTTCGGCTTTGCTACATCGCGTCAGATGCCCAATATATCGGGCGGAACGGTACAAATGATAAAATTCGACCTCAACATAGTAGGCAATGGTTTGGTAGAGCGATTTGACGGCGGGATTGTGGGTTTTTCGAACAGAATAAATACAATTCTTGTTCCCGAAGAGTTTATGACATGGGCAAACAACCGCTTTGCGTCGAAAAAAAACCAATCGCCCGCTCGGCTTATCGTCGAAATATCGAACATAACCGACCCAAAGATAGCCACATTTTTCAAAGAACACGGCTACAAGATAGAGGGCGAAAACCAATCTGTGGGGCGAATGGCCTATTTTCTGCGAATAGCTTTTGCGGTCTGTCTTTTGATAGGTATTATCATATTTGCGTTATCGTTTGTAATACTTGTACTTAGTATATATCTTATTTTGCAGAAAAATAGAGAGAAAATCGTAAATCTACGTTTGGCAGGCTATCCGAAAAAGAGTGTTGTGGCTTTCTATATAAGGCTTACCTCAACTATTAATATAGCCGTAACATTGCTGTCGATTGCGACCGTATTTATCATTCGCCCGTTATATATGTCGCACATTGCCAGAGTATTCGACGCACCAAACAGTGGCGGTATAGCTACTGTTATAACTACTGCCATTCTACTTTGGGCAGCAATTAATTGTCTCAATATAATGATAATAAGAAAAAAAATTTCTTAGACCAAAATAGATGTAGTAGGTGTTTTTGTTTTTTTTAACAAAAAATTTTTATACATCTGCAACATTATAACACTTTTTGTCGTCTTATTATTAAAGAGTACAAAAAAACGCTGAACAATAATGAAACTGAAAACAAAACTATTAACCAAGTACAATGCCATTATCGTAGCAGTCATCGGATTTTTAGGGTTTACATCGTGTAAGTTTACAGACCCTAAGCCGCCTGCTCCGGAATATGGCGTTCCACATGCTACTTTTGAGCTAAACGGCAAAGTTACATCATCGGCTACCAATGAGCCAATCGGAAATATTAGGGTTGTATTAGAGGGATACAGAAAAGACACCTTTTATACAACGACCGATGGCACATACCATCGTAATTACGAGGTATTTGGGAGCAACGATTATACTTTTAACATAAAATACGAAGATATTGACAACACCGAAAACGGCGAGTTTCAAAGCCTTGA
>JBGXXV010000027.1:0-35751 GCA_041814825.1 Bacteroidota bacterium
CTATTAGGTCTTTTATCGGATTCGAATTTTCGATGGGCATAATATCTTTTCGTTCCTCCGGAAAAGGGTTGTGTAGAGATACTGCCAAATGACACCGAGTCTTGTCGAGAAACTCTTTGGTGCCTTTTATTAAACCCGAAGTAGATACGGTTATACGCTTGGGCGACCAGCCTAATCCCCATAACGAAGTCAATATCTCGATAGCTTTCAGTACTTCGGTCAGATTGTCGAATGGTTCGCCCATACCCATAAAAACTATGTTGGTAAGCATTTCGGATTCGTCCACAGAAAGCACTTGGTTTACTATATCGCCTGCCGAGAGGTTGCCCGAAAATCCGCATTTGCCTGTCATACAGAATTTGCAATTCATCTTACAGCCTATCTGACACGAAACGCATAGAGTAAATCTATCGTCTTCGGGTATCATAACTGTCTCTATATTACCTTTTTGAGTGTCGAAAAGATATTTCTTGGTACCATCTTCCGAAGTGTCTATCAACTTGTAAGCATAACGTCCGACATCGAAATGCTCTTCGATAATTTTTAGGTTTTGTTTTGAGATATTGGTAACCTGTTCGAATGATGTAATTCGTTTGTTGTAAACCCAATCTGTAAGCTGTTTGGCAGTATATTTCGGCAATCCCAAAATGTCAAGCTCTTTTTGCAGTTGGGTAAGGGTCAGATTGATTATTGATTTTTTCGACATTTAAGTTTTTTATAGTCTTCCATCGACCAAATGTCTGTCTATAACAGATTTTACATCAAATATTACTGCTCCTTGACGATGAAAGTGTTCAAAATCCAACTTTTTGAAATTTTCGTGAGGCACAGCCAAAATAACAGCGTTGTACCGTTTATCTTTGTCGATAGCCCCGATTGTGCGGACGCCGTATTCGTGAAAAAGTTCATCGTCATTTACCCAATTGTCGTATATATCGACATTCACCCCAAACTCTTTCAATTCACGGTATATATCCACTACTTTGGTGTTGCGAATATCGGGACAGTTCTCTTTGAACGTTACTCCAAGTATCAACACGTTCGAGTCTTTAATAGCCAACCCTTTATTAATCATTAGCTTCATTACTTTGCTTGCTATAAATGATGCCATAGCATTATTTACGTTTCTGCCCGAAAGTATCACTTGCGGTATGTAACCGAGTCTTTCTGCTTTTTTTGCCAAATAATAGGGGTCAACCGAAATACAGTGTCCGCCTACAAGTCCAGGTTGATATTTGAGGAAGTTCCATTTCGTAGCTGCTGCCTCTATTACGTCGTTAGTATCGATGCCTATGCGGTCGAATATAAAGGCGAGTTCGTTTACAAACGAAATATTAAGGTCGCGTTGAGAGTTTTCGATTATCTTCGACGCTTCGGCAACCTTTATAGACGGGGCTTTGTGTGTTCCAGCCTCAATAATGGAGCGGTAGAGAGCATCTACCTCATTGGCTATCGCAGGCGTAGAACCCGATGTTACCTTTTTTATTTTTGTAAGTGTATTTACCTTGTCGCCCGGATTGATGCGTTCGGGTGAGTAACCGGCAAAGAAATCGACATTGAACCTTAATCCCGAAACATTTTCTATAACAGGGACACAATCCTCTTCCGTGCAACCGGGGTAAGTGGTCGATTCGTAGATAACAATATCGCCTTTGGAAATAACTCTGCCCACTGTTTGAGATGCCTTTACCAATGGTTTCAGATCGGGCGAATTGAAGTCATCTATTGGTGTCGGTACCGTAACTATGTATATGTTACACTCCTTTATGTCTTCTTCCGAATAAGAGAAGGTAAGACCTTTCGTGGTATCTTTGCCATGTAAGTCGGTCGCTTGTCTTAGGCTGTCTAAGTCAGCCTCTAATGTATGGTCGTTGCCTTGTTGTAGTTCCTCTATTCTTGCTTTGTTGATGTCGAATCCTACAACTCTGTATTTTTTCCCGAACTCGATTGCAAGTGGCAACCCCACATATCCAAGTCCAATAATTGCTATTTTTTTCATGCTTTTTTTTACTAATTAATTATATTTGTTGAAATAATCATCAATAACGCTTTGAAGTAGGTCTAATTTAGCGTAAAACTCTGTAAGCCATTCATTTTTATAATCTAAAACATTTTCCACAAATGCTATAGTTGAAGTTTTACCTACTTTAAATTTATCGGGTGGACAAATTGTAATACCCTTTTGGTCTGCTATCTTCTTTATTTCTTTGAAAATATTTTTTAAGAAACCTGTGCTTTTAGCACTATAATCTCTAATTTTCAAAGCAATTTTTACAGCATTATTATCATTTGATGGAGTATGTTGAATCTGTATGTATAGTGTGAAAGGGTCTAATTCGTTTAATTTTTTATGATAATAGTAATACTCTAAAAACCCTCCGTCAGGATTGGAACAATATTTCCAATTCCCCTTTAATTTAGTATCTAATTCTATGAAAAGCCCCTCTCCGGCTCTTACGCTTTTTTTTAACTTTTCGAAATCTTTGAAAGAATTTGTTTTATCCTCTAATTTTTGCAAGTGATCCCTAAAATCACAAAAGATATTGTTGGTTATTGTTTCTTCATTGATTATTTTTAATATATCACTTCTATTGATGGGAGTATACCCTTGTGATAAAATTTTTTCAAGATTCTTAGTGCTTTCATTACCTGTTTTTAAATAGATGAAATAATGTTGCTTGTTTTTAAAATCCTTTTCAATAGTTTTTTTATATCTCTCTAATTGTCGTGAATGTTCACTTGTATATGTCTTATCTTCAATACATATTACGTGTTCATCATTTATTATTGCTAAAATATCAATGTTTTTATATTGCTTTTTAATTTTAATACTATTTATATCTATGTCGTTTTTTTGTAAAAAACGACGAATAAGGCATTCGGCTATTTTTGCTAAATTAGGGTCAATACTACTGTATTTTTTATCAGCCCATTGTAATAACCAGCTAAAAAAGGCGTCTTGTGAAAGTTCTTTCGTGGCGTATTTAAAAATATTAGGTCTCTCACCATTACTATTAGTAGTAGTCATAGCAGTAAATAACTATAATTAATTAAATATGTAAATATATAAAACCATTATCGTACATCTCTTTTTTGTCGTATATATTCCGACCGTCTATTACCACAGGTGTAGCCATAGACTGTCTTATCTTTTGCCACGACGGCATACGAAACTCTTTCCATTCGGTAAGCAATAGTAACGCATTGGCATCTTCGGTAGCCTCGTACATATCTTGTGCATAAACCACCGCATTGCCTATCCTTTTTTTACACTCGTCCATTGCTATCGGGTCATATACTTTTACTTTACAACCCGAGGTAAGCAGTTTCTCTATAACCACAAGCGAAGGAGCTTCCCGCATATCGTCTGTTTCGGGTTTAAAAGACAAACCCCATACGGCTATTGTTTTTCCATTTAGGTTGGAGTCAAATACTTTGTTTAGTTTGTCGAAAACAATACCTTTTTGATAGTTATTGACATTTTCGACAGCCTGTAATATTTGCATATTGTAACCATTGTCGTTGGCGGTATGTATCAGAGCTTTTACGTCTTTGGGGAAACAGCTTCCACCATAACCACAGCCCGGATATAGAAATTTGTTGCCTATACGAGAGTCGGAACCGATACCTTGACGTACCATATTGACATCTGCCCCGACCAAATCGCATAAATTGGCTATCTCGTTCATAAACGAAATACGCGTAGCCAGCATAGCGTTGGAGGCATATTTTATCATCTCGGCAGAAGGTATGTCGGTATAAATCATACGATAATGGTTGAGCGTGAAAGGTTTGTACAGCTTATCCATTATCTTTTTTGCCCTGTCGGTCTCTATACCAACCACTATTCTGTCCGGACTCATAAAGTCCTTTATGGCTGCACCCTCTTTGAGAAATTCGGGATTGGAGGCTATGTCAAATTCTACGGCTATACCTCGTTTGTCTATTTCGTCTCTGATAACAGCTTTTACCTTCTGCGAAGTGCCAACAGGTACCGTACTTTTGGTTACAAATAGCGTGTATTTGTCGATATTCTGCCCTACGGTGCGTGCCACGTCGAGCACATAACTCAGGTCGGCAGAGCCATCTTCGTCGGGCGGAGTGCCTACTGCACAAAACACCACATCTACACCCGACAGACACTCTTTGAGGTCGGTAGCGAAGTGCAACCTGCCCGCCCTATGGTTTTTTATGACCATATCGGTAAGGTTGGGTTCGTATATGGAAATTATACCTTTTCGGAGATTATCTATCTTCTGTTTGTCGATATCTACACAAGTAACATTGATGCCCATTTCGGAAAAACACGCACCCGATACCAATCCTACATAACCTGTACCTACTACTGCAATATTCATTACAAACAAAATAGAAACTTTATTTAAGACAAAGCCGACAAATTGATATTTGTCGGCAAACCGTTAATCTTTTTATTTCGAGGCGAGTTCGATATATTTGTCTATCTCGGCAGCCTCTTGACTTTGAAAATATTTGTCCTTTATGGTTTGGTAATATTCCAATGCTTTTTTATTGTCTTTTAGCTCGAAAAGATATAGATCGCCTGCTTTTTTGAGAAACCGCGGTGATAGGGCTTCGTTTTTGTAAGCAGCGGCTTTGTCGAAATATGTGATAGCCTCTTTGAGATTGCCTTTTTCAACGTAGCAGTCGCCAATAAGACCGTCCATAGCAGGAGCAAAGTTTAGCGACTTGCGGTTTGCTTTTTTTGCATAGTCGATAGCTTCGTCATACTTACCTAAGTGGAAAGAGCATACGGCAGCACCTATTGCAGCCTCGTTTTTTGCTTTTGTTATCTTATATGAAGAATAAATTTCGGCATAACCGCTATTGATACCATCGCCATTGAGTGCCAAAGCGAATGAGTCGCGTGCAAGATTTTTCTCACACCAAACGAGTTTGGCGGCTGCCTCTTCGTTTTTAGGTTCGAAATAGTATCTCTTACCCAAGAAAACAATTATCACTATTGCCAAAATAGCTATTAATGAATAGTAGATGATTTTCTGGTTTGACTCAAAAAATCTCTCTGCTTTGGTAAGAATTTCACCCATATCTTTCTCTTGTTCTTTGCCTTGATTCTTCTTATTTTCCATATAGATTTCTATTGATAAAAATTTTATTTAAAAATTAAGTTACAAAATTATACATTTTTTTTAGATTGGCAAAATATTTGTGCAACCGTCCCTAAAAATCAAAATAAAACCTCGCTCTAATTCCCCAGTTGGCAGTGTGCGGACGATTGCGGTGGGTGAGTCGCCATACGGATTCGACGGTAAACATTGATAATATATTCGATATACCCGCTCCTGCCTCGATGTATGGCGTATCGAAACTACTAATGACATTAAAATCAAGTATATCTCTGTGTTTTCGGTCGAGAGAACCAAAAGCCGTATTTACAAAAAATGTCTCCCGTAGGTTGAACTCTTTTATTATAGGGATTAGACTATTTATAAATCCATTCGTGTAATATCTCAGAAATAATGCTCCGTATAAATCGTTATACGATTCGGCTTGATTTATAAGGCTGAAGTTGTTGATACTTGGCGATAAACCTTGAGCCATCAATGGCTGTTCAAGCATTGTGTAAGGTACTTTGCCGAAAATCTTTGTCCCGTAGAACGACATATAGACTTTCCCCAGACTAAAAGCGAAGTTGTGCTTCACGGCAAAAATCATTTTGCCATATCTACCCGTCGTATTATGCAGTCGATAGCCACCGCCCTCTAAGTATAGTGTGATGATAGGGTATTGAGAGGGAAGATGAAATCTACGCATAAAACTCCTTACCTGTTTCTCTTTGAAAGAAAAACGAAATGTAGTTGCCAATGAAACTACTTCTATTCGGTCTATTGCATTTCCTTTACTTGTGAATTCTACATAGCGATTTGGGTAAGTGTATGAAAAAGAAGGAGATATGCTAAATTTAAACCCCTCTATATCAAAGCCATACTTTAAATTGATTATTCGTTTTTTTAGCAATTTGTTATATTCATTGCCAAAAGCAAATGAAGTAAGGATACTTTCACCTTGAATCAGAGCATTTTCTGACATTATATGTTTGTTGTCATAACCGAAACGATATACTTCGTTGTTGTAGAATAATCCGATATAGTGTTGGTCGTTTCGTCCCCAATAGCGTTGTATATTACCTCCAAATTTCCAATCTTTATCACCGAAACCATATCCGAGGTATCCTCCGACAGAAAATTTTTGATGGAACGCCTTGCCTGTCCTCATAGAGAATGTAGGTCTAAACCCTTCTAAGTCGTTGTATCGAACAAATTCGTATATAACCCCTAAATCGATTTTGCCCGCGTGGATATAACCATTGAACAATATATCTGCTGTCTTATGCATATATTTTTGTAGATTCGAGTTGCTAATCTGCTCAATGGAAGAGGCAAAAAGTGTGTTGCTTGCCGATATAATGGAGTCTTCTGTTTCAAGAATATTGCTGTTGTCTCCTAAAAAATTGATATTGCTGTAATTATTGTGTTTGCTCAAAACTGCCGCGAGTGAATTATCGATACTTATCAGCGGAAATTCGTAAGTAAAATCAACAATATTTTCGGTTGATTTATAAAAATACCTTCCTTTGCCTACTGGTATAAAGCTCTGATTGAAAGATATTCGGCGAACAAAATTGATGTTTGCCGAAGGTTCAATACTTGCTCTAATATATTTCAAAGCAAATGTACCTGCCTCTATCTGCATTTCGCCGTTGAATGCAAGAAGTTTACTGTTTTTGGGGCGAAACGTGATAAAATATACCAATGTGTTATCTTCCAAAATAGAGTCATTTACCATAAAGTCGTAAAAAGCCAAAGCGTTATTTGATAAGGGAGATATAAATATTTTGTTGAGCATCAATATGCTTTCGTTGTAAAAATTTACAGTAGGCATATATACGCTTAGAATTTCGACAAGCTTTGCTCCTTGCAGTATGCTTAATGTTTGTTGCGTAGAATCAATGAGCGTAATGCTCTGATTATCGTCAAAATAATTCTTTATCTCTCGCTTTTGTAAGAAATGAATAGGGACTATCACCGACGAGTCGTTTGATAAAATAGCATTCTGCTTTATTTCAGACAATATACTGCTGTTTAATAATTTAGGAGAGATGTTTTTTAAATAAATTTTAGAAATCTCTTCTCTGATGGTACTAAAATCCTTTAACTTATCGGGATTGTTTAGTGGTTCGTTTTGGCGAAATTTGGTAAGAATATGCCGCATTCGGTTACGGGGAGCCAATACAGTAACTTCGTTGAGCAAATTGCTATATTTTTGTAGATAAATATCTATTTTTTGGTCAATGTTTTTTGAGTTAAGTTTTACGGTTTTTCGCTCATAACCAATCGCTTCTACAACTATTGTTTGTTGCCGTGAGGACGATTGGAGGTAGAAATAACCCTCCGAGTCGGTCGTGGTAATAATGTCGGTACCCTCGAAATATACTCCTGCATCGGCAATAGGAGTGTTTTCGTCGACAACAAATACCTGCCCGACTACAATTGTCCCATCTTGAGCTTTTGTGTAAATGTTAATGACAAATGTTAACAGTAAAAATATTGCAAACCGGTATAAAATAAACTTCATGCTTTGAGTTAATCATTTTTCAAGTTTCTAAAATAGAGTTTGACAGTTGTCGCTGCCGTTGCCAATCCTATCAATACTACTGTTATGAATATTAAGAATATGTCTAATGCTTTGATTACCACAGGATAACTGTCTATATAAGAGCTTTCGCCCATTTTTATAAAACCAAACTGATGCTGTAACATACAGAGTATTGTACCTAGTATAAGTCCTACCATAACACCTATTATTGACATCAGCCAACCCTCTGCCACAAATACCGCACTTGTTTGTCGAACATTCATTCCGAGGTTGCCGAGTATATTGATATCGTCTTTTTTTTCGATTAAGAGAATCGATATTGAACTGATTATGTTGCAGATTGCTATAAAAACCATAAACGATAATATGATGATTATCAGCATACGTTCTATTTTTATTATCTTAAAATAATCCTCTTGTTGTTCGGTACGGTTTTTTATAATGAACCGACTTCCGATTTTTTGTCGAAGTTCTTTTTGGGTTTTGGCTAATAGTTTAGGGTTCTTTAATTTGAGGTCAATAGAGGATACCGTAAGCGAATCGTAGTCGTACATTTTTTGGGCAAATTCCAGTGGCACTATCAATGTATTGTCGTCTATTTCGGGTTGATGTGAAGCAAAAATACCGCATACAAATAGTTCTCCCTTTTTAAAAGCTGCATCGGGACGAGCAATATTAATTTTTCCCTCGCGTTGAGGCACATATATAGTTAGCCCATTGATATAATCCACTCCGAGATTGAGCTTGGAGGCAAGTCCCAAACCTACCACCGAGACATCGAAGTCGAAGTCGTATAACCTAAATCGTCCATCAACCATCAGCGAATCGAATTCAAAGACTTGATGATAATTTTTGTCAACACCTTTTAGCGTAAATGGCGTTTGGTTGTCGTGGTAGGCTATAAGAGCATTGTCTTCAAGTACATAAGAGTATTTCTCGATATTGTCGTTATTCTCGACGAAATCTTTTACGTCTTCATAATCAAATGCTTTGCCCTCGGTCGCTGTTATTTGTAGCTCGGCATCGAAAGCGGCAAATGAATCTTCTATAACCGATACAAATCCGTTGAATACTGACATAACACACACAAGAGCGGCGGTCGATACCACCACGCCCAGCACCGAAATCATAGAAATAATGTTGATAGCGTTTTGGCTTTTCTTTGAAAACAGATAACGCAGAGCGATAAAAAATATCAAACGTGTATTCAACGCCATAGTGTCGTAATGCCTACTTTTTGAGTAAGTTGTCTATCTTTTCGAGGTAGTTTAGCGAGTCGTCGAGCAAAAAGGTGATTTCGGGAACAATCCTAAGACTATCCTTTATACGCTTGCCCAGCTCGAATCTGAGAGATTTTTGGTCGATATTGATGAGCGAAAAGATATCCTGTGCCTTCTCGTTCGGGAAAATACTAAGATAAACACGTGCCAAACTAAAATCTGGCGATACATTAACATCCGATACGGAAATGATTACACCCTGCATCTTTTTGGCATAAAGCAGAAAAATATCGCCAAACTCCTTTTGTATCATTCTACTTATCTTCTCCTCTCTTGTTGGTTTCATTTTGTATTGTATAAAATTGAAATATAAAAACTTTTTTTGCAAAGTTATATAAAATATTTGTACTTTTGTAAGTTAGTTGAATTTTATATAGCTAAATAAAAATAGTTGATATGATTTTAAAAGGCTGATAACCAAAGTTTATTTGAGCCAAAAGTGTATGAATATAAATCGTGAAGAATTAGATAGGCTTACTCTTGAGTTGAAAGAAGAGAAGTTGCGTAGCAGAGCTTTTTCTAAAATAGTAGAGTTGCTCTCTAAGCCTGTTTATTGGCATATTCGTAAGATGGTGCTTTCGCACGACGATGCCGACGATTTGTTGCAGAATACTTTTCTCAAAGCGTGGCAAGCAATAGACTCGTTTAGAGGCGACAGCCAGATTCATACTTGGATATACAAAATTGCTTCCAACGAAACTCTTACATTTCTTGCCCAACAACGACTCAAAAACACCTCTTCGTCTTTGGAGATGGAAGAACTATTGCTCAACAATTTAAGAGCCGACTCCTACTTCGATGGCGACGAATTGGAGCGACGACTGCAAGAAGCGATACTGACATTGCCCGAAAAGCAGCGGTTGGTATTCAATATGCGTTATTACGACAATATACCGTATGAGGAGATGGCAACGATATGCAACAATTCGGTGGGTGCACTCAAAGCATCGTATCATCACGCGGTAAAAAAAATAGAGGCTATTTTTAAAGAAGATGATTAAACTTTTGGCTACATAAAAGTCTATAAAAGAAAGCAAAACAAATTTGATATATTTTTTGATAAAAACAAAATAACAATCAGATAGAATGATGGAACATAATTTTGATTTTGAAAGAGGGAGTAGAGAGAATCCCTTTGGCGTGCCTGAAGGGTATTTTGAAGATTTTTGTAAGCGTATAGAGACTATGACTACACCGAAAAAAATCTCTTTGTTACAGAGAATCGAGCCTTACAGATACGCTGCGGCTGTGGTGGTAGTGGCTGTTGCTATTGGAGCTTTTCTGTATAATTATAATAATTCGGGAAAATTAGAAGCACAACAGTCGCAGACAATAGCGGCATCGGAGTATAATGATGTTATCAACAAAATTTTAATCGAAGAGACCAACGATGATATGATTGTAGATTATATCCTCGCAGAAGTTGATTAGTGTACAAAAGAGTAGTTTATAGAGCCATGAAAAAATATCATTTATTAATTGCATTTGTAATGTTTGGTCTTGTCGTGGCTAAGGCACAAGACGACTTTCAGAGTATCAACGAGCAGATAAGAGCTCAGATGGATATCGAAAAAAACTTGTTTTTTACACAGCGAATAGGTCTTACTCAAGACCAGGCGGTTAGTTTTTGGAAGTTGTACAACGAATTTCAGAAACAGGACTCGGAGTTACGCCAAAAGGAAGAAGAACTTATAGAAAAAGGGGCGACGGCAGCCAACCTGTCAAACGCTCAATATGCTCAAATTTATGCAAGTATTATAGCTAATGAAAAGAAAAAGAGAGAGTTGAAGGACAACTTTTTTAAGCAACTTGATAAAATACTTACCCCAAAACAAAAGATACTTTTTTGTAAAACTACTAAGGAGTACAAGAAGTTGCTCTTGCAGAAGCTAAAACCATACGCTCCTCCAATGATTAGATTCAACTAAAAAATAGCGATACAAAGAGTAAAAACCAAAATATTGTGTTTGTAGATTAAAAAAAAATATTACCTTTGTATTTCGAAATAAATGGTTCCTTGACCGAGAGGCTAGGTAGCGGTCTGCAAAACCGTCGACAGCAGTTCGAATCTGCTAGGAACCTCACAAAAAAGACTGTCTTTACATCTAAGACAGTCTTTTTATTCTAAACATCAGTCGGCAAAATGTGTACATTGCTATGAAATTGTTTTACGAAAAAATTATTGTAACTTTGCAAATATTTTAAATCAACTGGTTTGATAGCTTGATACACTTTTTATTTTTGCAATATAAAAAAATAACCTACTATTTTAATTCGGTAAATTATGTTTTACTACCTATTCAATTGGTTAGACCAACTAAACTTTCCCGGAGCGGGAATGTTTTCTTACCTTACATTCAGAGCGAGTATGGCTTTCATACTCGCACTTTTGTGTGCTACGTTCATTGGCAAACGCATCATAAACTTGCTTAAAAGCCGTCAGATACTCGATACTCCGCGAGAGATGAATTTCGGCGGGCTCTCGGACGACCAAATATTCGAGCAACGCGAAAAGCTACGCAAAAGCCAAACTCCGACTATGGGTGGTGTTATTATATTGATTTCTATTATAATACCCTGCCTTTTGATAGGTGTTTTGGATAATATCTATATGTTGCTGATGCTTTTTACCACCGTGTTTATGGGTTGTATTGGTTTTTTGGACGACTACATCAAGGTTTTCCGAAAAAACAAAGACGGGTTGAGCGGACGTTACAAGATAGTAGGACAGGTTGGGATAGGTCTTGTAGTCGGACTTGTACTCTATTTTTCGCCACAAGTGGTATTGATAGAAAATATATCGAAAACGACCAATCCAACAACAAACCAAGAGACGGTACTCTATGGCAACAAAGCCGAAAAATCGACCCAAACCACTATTCCATTCTTCAAAAACAACAACTTCGACTATGCCGACCTATTCGGTTGGGCGGGCGAGAACAAACAGCTTTTGGGCTGGATTTTCTTTGTACTTATAACCATTTTTATAGTTACGGCAACCTCCAATGGAGCCAATCTTACCGATGGCATCGACGGTCTGTCGGCGGGTAGCTCCGCCATAATGGGGGTAGCTCTCGGTGTATTGGCGTATGTGTCGGGTAATATCAATTATTCGGGTTATCTCAACGTGATGTTTATACCCGGTTCGGGCGAACTGCTCGTGTTTGCCGCCGCTTTTATCGGAGCCACCATCGGTTTTCTTTGGTACAACTCATATCCGGCACAGGTATTTATGGGCGATACGGGTTCGTTGGCATTGGGGGGTATCATTGCCGTTTTTGCCATCATCATTCGCAAAGAACTTTTGATACCGATACTGTGCGGTGTGTTTTTGGTCGAAAATCTGTCGGTCATAGTGCAGACTTTTGTTTACAAACGCACCAAGAAACCCAACGAAAAGGGCGAGATGGTGGGGCTCAGAGTATTCAAAAAAGCTCCTCTCCATCATCACTATCAGACAAAAGGAGAAAATGTGGCAGGTCGTTTTTTGATTAAAATACCCAAAAAGACCATTCACGAATCGAAACTCACTATCCGTTTTTGGCTCGTGGGGCTAATACTCGCTGCTATTACGCTATTAACCCTAAAAATACGATGAAACATCGTACAGGCTTACTTTTATGAGCAAACGCAAAATCATAAACGATGCCGTTCACGGATTTATCACTATCCCTAACGATTTTTTGTACGAGGTACTACAACATCGTTTTGTGCAACGTCTCAATCGGGTGAAACAACTCGGCGTGTCGTCTATGGTCTATCCTTCGGCGACGCATACTCGGTTTCAACACTCGCTTGGAGCTATGTTTCTGACTTCGGAGGCTGTCAAGGAGCTACGTCTAAAAGGACACGACATTGCCGACGATGAGGCTGATGCGGTAATGGCGGCAATACTGCTGCACGATATAGGACATTGCCCTTATTCGCACGTATTGGAAAATACGATTATCAAAGGTGTAAGCCACGAACAGATTACCGACCTGCTTATATGTAAAATGTCGGAAGAGATGGGCGGTAGGCTCGATACGGCAATAGATATTTTCAGAAACAGGTATCATAAAAAGTTTCTACATCAACTTGTCAGCAGTCAGCTCGATATGGACAGGTTTGACTACCTTATGCGCGACAGTTTTTTCACGGGTGTGGTCGAAGGTACAATAGGAGCAGCCCGTATTATCAAGATGCTCGATATAGCCGACGATAGCCTCGTGGTAGAAAAAAAAGGAATGCTATCGGTCGAAAACTACCTTATTGCACGTCGTTTTATGTATTGGCAGGTATATTTTCATAAGACTTCGATAGCCGCCGAGATAATGCTTAGAAATATCTTTAAACGTGCCAAGAGTTTGGTTGCCGACGGTGAAAATCTCTTTGCTTCTCCGTCATTGTTGTATTTCCTTACAAATGATATAGACCAGACCAATTTTGCCGACAACGACGAAACTATCAAACATTTCGTCAATATCGACGACTCCGATATTGTGTCGGCTATCAAAGTGTGGGCTTCGCATAGCGACAAGGTACTTGCCATACTAAGCGACGATTTTACCAATAGACGACTGTTCAAAACGTCGCTCCTCAAAGAGCATACCGACAAAGAGCAACTCATCGAGATGGCTGCCGACAAAGAGAGCGATATAGTGGCGACACTGGGTATCGACCCTGCCGACGGACACTATTTTTCGACCTATCAGAGCATCAAAAACGATACTTACAACTTCGAAAACAACAAGATAATGGTACGACACTCGGACGGTACGGTAAGCGACCTTTCGGCAAGTTCGTCGATACTAACGCCGGAGAGCCTACACCACGATAAACGAAGAGATTATCTCTGTTATTACAAAATAAAAAATTAGCCATAAAGAGACTGATGCACAGACAAATATTGCGACTGGCTCTGCCCAATATTGTTACCAATATTACCGTGCCTCTGCTTGGTATGGTCGATTTGGCAATAGTCGGTCGGTTGGGCGATACAAAGTATATTGGAGCCATTGCCATTGCCACAATGATATTCAGTATGATATACTGGCTTTTTGGTTTTCTGCGTATGGGTACGTCGGGTTTTACGGCTCAAGCGTACGGGGCAGGCGATATCAAAGGGGCTGCCGATATATTGCTGCGTTCGCTATTGGTGGGGTTTAGTGCCGCTCTCTGCCTTATCGTATTACAACAACCGATTATCGACCTTGCTATGAGTATTGTAAGTGGTTCTGAGGAGCTGAAAGCAATAGCCCGTCGTTACTTTTTTGTCAATATATGGGGAGCTCCGGCTCTATTGTCGATGTACAGCTTCAAAGGATGGTTTATCGGTATGCAAAACTCTAATATACCGATGTTGATAGCCATAGTAATAAATGTGGTTAATATCTGTTTGTCGTATATATTTGTATTTATATTAAGGCTTGATATAGAAGGTGTTGCATTGGGTACTGTGATAGCTCAATATGTCGGGTTGGGTATGGCAGTGTGGTTTTTTATCGCTCGTTATCAGTATGTTGTAAAATTGATAAATGTGGCTCAAAGCATTGTGTGGGATGAGATGAAACGATTTTTTAGAGTGAATTTCGATATTTTTCTTCGCACAATATGCCTTATAGCGGTGTTCTCTTTTTTCCCGATAACAGGCTCGCGTTTTGGCGATGATACATTGGCTATCAACACTCTTTTGATGCAGTTTTTTACGCTATTCTCATATATAATGGACGGCTTTGCCTATGCGGGTGAGGCTCTGACAGGGCGTTTTATCGGTGCCGCCGATAGAGTATCGTTACGCCGTAGCATACGAGTCAATTTTATGCTCGGCATAGGGCTGACGTTGATTTTTACACTTATATATAGCTTTGGAGGCGAATATCTGCTACGGATACTTACCGACAAACAGCGTATAATCGACCTTTCGGCACAATACTACCTATGGGTGTTGCTGGTGCCGATAGCAGGCTTTTCGGCTTTTCTGTGGGACGGCATATTTATAGGTGCTACCGCCTCGCGTGCAATGCTTTACGCAATAGCCGTTGCCACTGCTCTGTTTTTCGTTATCTACATTTCGTTTGTTAGCATCTTGGGCAATAACGCCCTGTGGCTCGCTCTAATAGTATTCCTTGCCGCACGAGGCTTGGGACAGACTCTGTTGGCGAAAAGGAGTGTAGGGATTTAGACCTTTTTTTATACAATACTTTCAAAGGAAGATGGGATAGGCTCTTTTGGACTTATTACAATTTTTTCTGTTTAGGTGTTTGTGAGATTTTTTTTATTGTTGTCCGTAAACACTTATATTCCCATGATAACCAATTCTATAATATATATGACAAGCATCCTATTAAAAATGGGGTATATTGTGCTGTATTATAGGGTTTTATCTGTATAAAAAAGAATTTTTATCGGGCAGTAATAGCTTCTGATATGCTATAAAACGTTGGCTGTAAGGCAAATAGTCGATGTGGCTGCCAAGTGTAAAATAGAAAAACCAACAACACCTACAAACGAAATGTTTATAGGTGTTGGTAAAAATACTATGCGATTTGCTATTGCATAATTAGTTTTATCTTCAATTACTATCGGACGTCGATAGACGAAAGTTCATTGTTTTGTAAGATTGATGTCTGTTTTGTAAATTAATTGAAAGATACAAATATCTATCAGATTTTTTTTATCTCGGAAGACCCTGTACATACTATTCCTGATACATCGGCATTGCCACGATATTTTAATGTCGAAGACCCCGACAGACTGCCGGTAGCATTTTTATTTATAACTATACTCATATCCGAAGACCCTGTAAGTGAAACATTGAGAATATCGGTAGTAAAATCAAGCATCTCTATATCCGATGACCCCATAGCCGAAATACTCATATTAGGAGCTTCTCCTTTCATAACCAAATCGGAAGACCCTGACAGGGACAATTGTACACTTTCGATTTTCCCGCTCATATAACAATCAGAAGACCCCGACAGATTGATATTAAGGCTATTGCCGTTATATGCAAATCCCTTCATATCCGAAGAACCAGACATATACACATTACACGATTGCCCGCTGAAAATGCCGCTCGAATTACATTCAGATGCCCCCGACAATTTAATTTCTTCTACATTAGGAATATGAACCGTTGCCACCAAATCATTATTCAACAAATTGATAACATTATGTTTCAAACTTAAATGAAGAGAGCCGTCGGCACGCACTTCGGCCACTACGTTATCTCGCAAAAAGGCACTGTACTCTACTTTTACCATAGGGTTAGTACTATAAACGAGATTGATAGTCCAAGAATTTTCTGCTACTATTGATTTGATTTTATCGGCACTTGCTATGACCCGATTCTCTTTTGTTCGGTCTCTACTACTACAACCGGCACTTATAACTAAACAAAGGGACAAAAAAGCTATTTTAAAAATATAATTTTTCATCGTTTTATTATTTAATATTAAACATATCGCAAAATTATAAATAATTTCCTATCTGACAAACAGATGCGGTATTAATATGTATAGATGGCAAAAATAGACGAAAAAACGGCACTTCGGATACGGTGTAAGATGTTGATTGCGAAATAAATAGTTGTGTGATTGCCAACTATAAAATAAAAAGTCAGAAAAATTCCTTCTTCTGACTTTTTATTTTTAATACCTACACTATTAAAATCTAATAGCTGCCTGTGCTGCTGCCAACCGTGCGATAGGCACACGGAATGGAGAGCAAGACACATAATCGAGCCCTTTGATATGACAGAATTCTACCGAAGATGGCTCGCCACCGTGTTCGCCACAGATACCGCATTTGAGGTCGGGACGAACATTGCGTCCTCTCTCTACTGCCATCTCTACCAATTGTCCTACTCCGTTTCTATCCAATACTTGGAATGGGTCAACTTTGAGGATTTTCTTTTCGAGGTAGATAGGTAAGAACGAAGCAATATCGTCGCGACTATAACCGAAAGTCATCTGTGTAAGGTCGTTGGTACCGAACGAGAAGAATTCGGCTGCCGAAGCAATACGGTTAGCCGTGAGAGCTGCACGCGGTATCTCTATCATTGTTCCTACTTTATAATCAACGCTATCTCCCGCTTCTTCAAAAAGTTTTTTGGCAGTGGTGCGTATTATCTTTTCCTGTTCAAGGAATTCGTATAGAATACCTGTTAGCGGTACCATTATTTCGGGAATAGCATTAACACCTTTTTTCTTCAAGTTAAGACATGCTCCAAGTATGGCTCTTGTCTGCATCTCGGTGATTTCGGGGAATGTATTGCCCAGACGACATCCGCGATGTCCGAGCATAGGATTTTGTTCGTGTAGTTTCTCTACGCGGAATCTGATGTATTCCACATCTACTCCCATTGCCTGAGCCATCTCACTCTGTCCTTTGGCATCGTGTGGTACAAATTCGTGCAAAGGCGGGTCGAGTAAGCGAACCGTAACCGGAAGGTCGTGCATTGCCTCAAAAATACCTTCGAAATCTTCTTGCTGATAAGGCAATATTTTTGCCAAAGCCTTACGTCTGCCTTCTTCGTTTTCGGCAAGAATCATTTCTCGCATAGCTTTGATTTTCTCTCCTTCAAAGAACATATGTTCGGTACGACAAAGTCCTATACCCATAGCCCCAAAACGACGTGCCACAAGGGCATCTTTTGGTGTATCGGCATTGGTGCGTACTTTCATACGTGCATATTTGTCGGCTAAGGTCATTACCTCATTGAAGTCGCCCGAAAGTTCGGCTTCTTTGGTAGCAACCATACCTTCGTAAATATCGCCGGTAGAGCCATTGATAGAGATAAAGTCTCCCTCTTTGAACAGTTTGCCGTCAACTTCCATTATTTTTTTTGCATAATCTATTTTCAACGAACCTGCCCCCGACACACAGCATTTACCCATACCGCGAGCTACTACGGCAGCGTGCGAGGTCATACCTCCGCGAGCGGTAAGAATACCTTCGGCTGCGGCCATACCGGCAAGGTCTTCGGGTGAAGTCTCGATACGTACCATAATTACTTTTTCGCCATTGTCAGCCCATTGAGCAGCATCGTCGGCATTAAATACGATTTTGCCGCATGCGGCACCGGGAGATGCGGCCAATCCTTTGGCTATTATCTTGGCCGATTTCAGAGCATTTTTATCGAATACAGGATGTAAAAGTTCGTCAAGTTTATTCGGCTCAATACGAAGAAGTGCCGTTTTTTCGTCAATCATACCTTGACGTAACATTTCCATTGCTATACGAACCATGGCAGCACCGGTACGCTTACCGTTACGTGTTTGCAAAAACCATAATTTACCTTCTTGAACGGTAAATTCCATATCTTGCATATCTTTGTAATGATTTTCGAGTTTGGTCTGAAGTATGTCGAGCTCTTTGTAAATTTCAGGCATAGCTTCTTCCATCGACGGATATTTGGCTATGCGTTCTTCTTCGGAAACTCCTGCCAATACCGCCCAACGTTGTGAGCCTTCTTTGGTAATCTGTTGCGGAGTACGAATACCTGCTACTACGTCTTCGCCCTGTGCGTTGATTAGATATTCTCCTACGAAAATATCTTCGCCTGTGGCTGCGTCGCGAGAGAAACAAACACCGGTTGCAGATGTATTGCCCATATTGCCGAATACCATAGCCTGAACGTTTACGGCCGTTCCCCATTCGGCAGGAATACCTTCCATCTTTCTGTATAAAATAGCACGGTCGTTCATCCAAGAGTCAAATACGGCACAGATAGCACCCCATAGCTGTTCGTAAGAATCTTCGGGGAAATCTTTGCCTGTCTGTTTTTTTACTGCGGCTTTAAATTTGGTTACCAACTCTTTGAGGTCTTCTACCGAAAGGTCTGTATCGAGATGAACGCCTTTTTGCTCTTTGACCTCTTCAATAATTGCTTCAAACGGGTCAATATCATTTTTGTTTTCGGGTTTCATACCCAAAACGACATCGCCATACATCTGTACAAATCGGCGGTAGGAGTCCCAAGCAAAACGAGGATTGCCCGTTTTTGTCGATAAGCCTTCTACCACTTTATCGTTCAATCCGAGATTGAGGATAGTATCCATCATACCGGGCATAGAGGCTCTTGCTCCGGAGCGAACAGATACCAAAAGAGGATTTGCCACGTCGCCGAATTTGGAGTTCATCAACTTTTCGATTTCTGCGATAGCAGCTTCGACTTCGGGACGAAGCATTTCGACAACTTGCGCTTTACCAATCTGATAGTAGTCGTTGCAAGTGTCGGTAGTGATAGTGAAACCGGGAGGCACCGGCACACCTATAAGATTCATTTCGGCAAGATTTGCTCCTTTACCTCCGAGCAAATTTTTCATTTCTGCCTTTCCTTCGGCTTTTCCGTTACCGAAGGTGTAAACGCGTTTTACATTACTCATTTTCTGACGGTTAATTTATTTACTTACTTTCTGTTTATAACTTCTGATAAGGTAAAAAACATCTGTTTTTTACCGATTTGCAAAGTTACAAAAAAACTCAAACAAATTTACCATATTTTTATCTTTTTGCCATAATCGATAACAGTTTAAGAGAAAATATGATAAAATTAACATCTCGAAACATTCCGAAGGTAGAGTGTTTTATGTAGTAAACATCGCTATTAATACCCGAATAGTCGTATAATATGGTAAAAAAACATTATGTTAATTATTGTATTTTTAGACCGATTTATATTTTTTTGTTGTACTTTTGCCCGAAATTATTTTTATTAACTAAGTAAAATATTTTATAAGTATGAAGAAAATCGTTTTATCTGCTTTGGCAGTAATATTTGCAATTAACGTTGCAAATGCACAAGAGAACAAACCGCTACAAGGTAATGTAACCGCTGACCTTGGTATTTTTACTGCAGGTATCTTTAATTCCTCAAAATCTCCTGTATCAACACTTGACGGAGTATTGAAAGGACGCTACTTTATTATGGACGATATGGCTATTCGTGCATCTTTCGGTTTGGACGACCAAACAACGAAAAATACAGGAGTGAAAGATGTTGTTACTACTGATAGACTTAACGCTATTCACGTAGGAGCCGGTGTAGAAAAACATTTTGAAGGAACAGACAGACTATCGCCTTATGTAGGAGCAGACCTTTATGTTCAATCTACAACACGTAAGAAGACAGTTGACCATCTTACAAATAACAATCTAGATGTTATATCTAAAGAGGCTCCGACATTTGGATTTGGAGCAAGACTTCTGTTTGGTGCCGATTACTATATTGCTCAACACGTATATATGGGAGTTGAGGCAGGTCTTGATATGAAAAGTACATCAACAGGTCGTGCGTCTGTAACAGCAAATGGTCAAACAACAACCTCTGAAAAGCTCGGTTCACACTTTGGGTTCGGTTCCAACGTTTTTGCAGGCTTCAAACTTGGTTTCGTTTTCTAATAATAGAGCGTCTTTCAAGCAATTTAAAAAGAGCAGGTCTAATGAGAGTCTGCTCTTTTTTTGTCATCATATAACGTTGGTGTTATCGTTTGTCGCTTTTACCGATTCTGTTAAAACGGATTTTGCCACTAAACCAACCCTTGTCTTTATTCAAAGATAACCAGACAAACAACGGTTGCCCCACAATGTGGTCTTCGGGTACAAAGCCCCAATAGCGTGAGTCTGCCGAATTGTGGCGATTGTCGCCCATCATAAAATAGTAATCCATCTTGAATGTATAACTGTCTGCTTTTGCCCCATTTATCATAATTTGTTGGTTGGCAACCTCAAGCGAATTTCTCTCATAGTTTCTGATAATATGCTCGTAAATAGGCAGATTGTCGATGGTCAATTGCACGGTAGCGCCTTTTTTCGGTATTACCAACGGACCGAAATTGTCTCTTGTCCAGTTGTAATTGGCATACATCGGGAATACCCTGTCGTATTTATGTGCGGGTTTTACCTCTATTTTACTTATATACGACAGCCGTTTTACTTTCTCAAACATCTCTTTTGTCAATGGCAAATCCCATATCTCGCGAGAGGCGTCGAACCCCGCAAAAACAGAGTCGTTCTCGGGCAAGTATGAAGCATACTGTCTATCATCTTTGCTTATACCCAATTTGTCGAAAAATGTATCGGTCAACGGCGTGCCATCGGTCTGTATATAATAGTTATACTGCACGTTAGGGTAATCGTTTTCTATTCTGCCGTCTATATAAATCTGATTGTTAATTATTTGGAACGTATCGCCGGGTAGAGCCACGCAGCGCTTTACGTAGTTTTCTCGTCTGTCAACAGGGCGCCATACGACATCGCCGAAAATATTTTTGTTCGAACGAACTATGTCGCGACCTATTTTATAGATACGGTCTTTGTATTTGGGTAAGTTGGCAAACAGTTCGTTTGGGTCTTCCGATTGAGCCAATACTTCGATGCCTTCTTTGAAAATAAGAGTGTAATAGTCCGGATTGTTTATCTTTGTGGGTACGGTATCGCCCGTAGGAAAGTTGAATACCACTATATCGCCACGCTTTACGTTGCCAAATCCTTTTAGTCTTCGGTATTCCCACTGTGGAGTTTCGATATAGCTTTTGGTTCCCCACGGGAATGTGTGCTGAACAAGTGGAGCCGATAGCGGAGTGTTCGGTATTCTGGGTCCGTAGCTTGCTTTGCTGACAAAAAGAAAATCGCCTACCAAAAGTGTCTTTTCTAACGACGAAGTCGGTATTTGATAGTTCTGAAAAAGATATAAATTGATGAAATATACTGCTATCAACGCAAAAATTATAGCATCGAGCCAAGAAAATATGGTATAAAGCGTCTTGTTCTTGGTTTTTTTCCAAAAATCCCAAGGTATAAATCGAGTTATAAACAAATCGAATATCAAAGGCAAAAGCAGTAGCCACCATAAATTGCCGACCCAAATAATAAATAATATATATACAACCGCCCAAATACCAAATTTCAACCAACTCTTAAAATCTTTTTTCAGTCTGTCTTTCATAAAAAAAATATGTTTTTGTATTAAATAAATAGTGTTGCAAAGTTAAGCAAAAAAATGACGTTTTTTATACTTAAATCTATACGATTATTTTTTTGTTTTTATTTCTATTTTCATCAAATAAAATTTTGTATCTTTGCGGACTGCAATTTTGAAAGTATTTAAATATAAAATCATATTATGAAGAAAAGAGAAATTAAATTAAGTCTTGTTTACAGGGATATGTGGCAGTCGTCGGGTAAATACGTGCCACGTAAAGACCAGTTGGAACAAGTAGCTCCTCACATTATTGAGATGGGTTGCTTTTCGCGTGTTGAGACAAACGGCGGAGCATCGGAGCAGGTAAATTTGCTTTACGGCGAAAATCCGAACCATTCGGTACGTGCCTTTTGCAAATATTTCAACGAAGCAGGTATAAAAACTCATATGCTCGACCGTGGTCTTAACGGTATTCGTATGAATCCTGTGCCGGCAGATGTACGTAAACTTATGTATCGTGTCAAAAAAGCACAGGGAGTAGATATTACTCGTATATTCTGCGGACTTAACGACACTCGCAACATTATCCCCGCTATCGGCTGGGCAAAAGAGGCCGGTATGATAGCACAGGCAACGCTTTGTATCACATATTCGCCTGTTCATACTGCCGAATATTACATCAAAATGGCCGAAGAGCTTATTGCTGCCGGTGCGGACGAAATTTGTTTGAAAGATATGGCAGGTATCGGTCGTCCCGAAACCAACGGTAAGATTGTACGTGCTATCAAAGAGAAACATCCGAACATTCCCGTTCAGTATCATGGTCATACCGGTCCCGGTTTTTCGGTAGCTTCTATGCTCGAAGTGGCAAAAGCAGGAGTCGATTATCTCGACGTAGCTATGGAGCCACTTTCGTGGGGTATGGTTCACCCCGACGTTATAACCATTGTAGAGATGTTGAAAGATGCCGGTTTTGATGTGCCCGAAATCAATATGAACGCCTATATGAAGGTTCGTGAGCTTACTCAAAGCTTTATCGACGACTTCTTGGGTTATTTCATCGACGACCGCAATCGCTTTATGAACTCGTTGCTTATCAGTTGCGGACTTCCGGGCGGTATGATGGGTTCGTTAATGGCAGACCTCAAAGGTGTACACGCTGCTATCAATGCCAACCTCAAAAAAGACGGCAAAGCAGAGTTGTCCGAAGACGAACTTCTTGTACAGCTATTCGAAGAGGTTAAGTTTGTATGGCCTAAACTCGGCTATCCTCCGCTTGTAACACCATTTAGCCAGTATGTGAAAAACGTTGCTTTGATGAACGTATTTACAATGAGCAAAGGTGGCGGACGCTACGAAATGCTCGACAAGGCTACCTGGGATATGATATTGGGTAAGGCGGGTAACTTGCCGGGACCTCTTGCACCCGAAATTATAGAATTGGCGAAAAAGAACAACTTCGAATTCTCTACCAACAACCCACAAGACAACTATCCTGACGAATTGCCCAAGTTTATCAAAGAGATGGAAGAGCTTGGTTGGGAACGAGGTCAGGACGACGAAGAGTTGTTTGAGTTTGCGATGCACGAAAAGCAGTATCGCGAATACAAATCGGGCGAAGCCAAAAAACGTTTCTACAAAGAGCTCGAAGCGGAGATGAACAAAAAGAATGCTGCTACTCCAAACGCTGCACCGGTTAAGCTCGACCTTACCGAGATGGCTATCAAACGTCATCCCGATGCAGAGCCTATCAATGCTACGGCTGCCGGTGTGGTAATGTGGGAACTTGATTTTGAAGACGTTTCGCTCAAACCCGAAAACGGCAAAATGTTTGCAGAGGGAGACCTTATCTGTGCTATTCAGACACCTGCCAACGGACTTGAGTTTGTTTATGCCAACTACAACGGCAAAATAATAGACTCTGTCGAACAGGGTAAAATAGTTAAGAAAGGCGATGTACTCGGCTTTTTCGAAAAGAAATAAATCGTGAGAATATTAGATAACAATAAAAGCACAGCCTATCGAAAGACTGTGCTTTTGTTTTTGAAAAGAGCTATGCCTCCTGCCCAAAAGCCCCATATCTTATCTAATACAGATTATTGCTGTCCGATAAAAAGTTTTTTTATTTCACGTACTTCCAGCTATATTTATAATGTGCATTATTGATGTTAATAGACAGGAATATGGTGTCGAACTTAATTCTATTGATATAAATATACCCTTGAACGGTTTCGCCCGGATATATGGTGTTTCTTTTGATATAGCCCAACTGTTTCGATTGTCGCTCTTGCCATTGTGCATTGGCAAAGTCTAACATACGTTGCGAGGCAAGCACCTGTGCCTGATACGCAGCAAACGAGTCGTACGATACGGTTTTGGATACGGTCTTCGAGCCATCTTCGTTCTTAATGGTAGTGTGCGATACACGATAGCCCGCATTGACCTCCGACACTCCTTCTGCCACCCCGACAGCGATAACCTCCCACGTCTGTGCGTTTTTTACTTTCTTCATATAGTTGTCGAACGACCACACTGTGAGAGGAGTCCGAATACCTTTTTTATCTACCGAATATGACAGTATATCTTTGGGCGGGTCTATCTCGATAGGTTCCATCGAGTTGTTGGTAATGATAAGTTCCACCTTATGCCACTTGCCATAATCATTCTTCACGGAGTGTGTTTGTGTTATGATCAAACCGTTTTTCTCGTAATATTGCCACTGTGTACCATCACGGAAGTGTGTCTTGCACTCTGTCTCCGAAGGCGTTTCCCATATTGTGCTTCCGTCGCTGTAACGCACTTTGATAGCCTGCCCTTGACTGTTGCCTACTACGTAGTAGTCATATCGTGGTCTGCCGTCGAGGTACTCTTCTTGTACAAAGTCGCCGTTGTCGAGAAACTCGGTGCGAATCCCGTTTAGTCTATCATCACGATAATAACCTCTCTGTTTTACAAATCCATTTTCAAAATATTGATAAAACTCCCCGTTTCGTTTGCCTCCTTGCCAATTAACGGTAGATTGCTCGTTGCCATTTTTGTAATATGTGATGCATTGTCCGTCAAATACCGATAGGCTGTCGTTGCTACGGTCGATAGATATAAAAGCACCGCTTTGTCTTAGTTCGCCTGTGATATAAAAATCGCGAAACAATCTGTTTTGTTGTGTGTCTGAATTATTGGTAGAATAGTAAACTATCCTGTAAAAATCGGCAAAAGTAGGGTGCGGAGCTTCCCGCCATTGGCTGTCGTAATATATGGTGTCTATTTTGCCCTGTGCAAACGAACTGCCGACCAAAAGGAGAGTTGCCGTCAATAGAGTTAATGTGTTTAGGTATTTCATTTCTAATTAATTATTTTGTGATTAGTGAAATAATGTATAAAAATGTACGCAAAGATACATAAAAATACTTAATTTATGGCAGGTCTTACGATTTTTCTTAAAATATTTAAAATAAATATTATACCCAAATTTCCGAAATTAATTGCGACAAAAATGCTGTATTCGTAGTCAATTGTCTGCCATTATGTCATTAAAAAATCAGAGAGGTAGCATTGGAATAATATTTGATAAAAATAGATTGTAATATAAATTTTTCAACTAAATTAAACTGATTTTGATATAATTATGAACAACAACAATCAATCTAACCAACAAAAAGATGGTGGCTTGCACAAGTACGCCATCAATCTGTGCGATAAGGCACGTAATGGCAAATTAGACCCCGTAATCGGTAGAGATGACGAGATACGTCGTGTTTTGCAAATACTTAGTCGCCGTACCAAAAACAATCCTATTCTGATAGGCGAACCGGGAACGGGCAAAACCGCTATCGTAGATGGACTTGCTCAAAGAATCGTCCGTGGAGATGTGCCCGAAAACCTGAAATCCAAAAAGATATTTTCGCTTGATATGGGAGCCTTAATAGCAGGGGCAATGTATAAAGGCGAATTTGAAGAGCGTCTCAAATCTGTTGTCAATGAGGTAATTGCTTCCGAAGGCGAAATAATACTTTTTATAGATGAGATACACACCCTTGTGGGAGCAGGTAAGTCGGAAGGGGCAATGGATGCGGCTAATATTCTGAAACCCGCATTGGCACGCGGAGAGCTTCGTTCGATAGGGGCAACCACTCTTGACGAATATCAAAAATATTTTGAAAAAGATAAGGCGTTGGAACGGCGTTTTCAGACAGTAATGGTCAATGAACCCGACGAAGCAAGCAGTATCGCTATTCTACGCGGATTGAAAGAGCGATACGAAAATCATCATCGTGTACGTATAAAAGATGAGGCAATCATTGCCGCAGTAGAACTCTCGGCACGCTGTATAACAAACCGATTTTTGCCCGACAAAGCAATAGACCTGATGGACGAGGCGGCAGCAAAATTGCGTTTGGAAGTAAATTCCATGCCCGAAGAACTTGATATCCTCGAACGTAACATCAAGCAACTCGAAATCGAACGTGAAGCAATAAAAAGAGACAATGACGAAGAGAAACAGAAAAAATTATCGGACGAGATAGCCGAACAAAAACACAAGGCAACCGAAGTACGCAAAAAATGGCAGGAAGAAAAAAGTGTAATTTCGGAAATACAGCAATCTAAGTCTATAATCGAACAATACCGTTTCGAGGCGGACAAGGCAGAACGTGAAGGCGATTACGGTAGAGTAGCCGAGCTACGGTACGGCAAAATAAAAGAGGAAGAACAAAAAATAATAAATAACAAACGGAAATTATCCGATATTCAGCAAGGAATGCCTCTAATTAAGGAAGAGGTGGATAAAGAAGATATTGCCGAAGTGGTGAGCCGTTGGACAGGAATACCGGCTACGCGTATTATGCAAACCGAAAAAGAAAAGCTTCTGAATCTGGAAAATGAACTCCACAAAAGAGTAATAGGGCAAAGCGAAGCTATTTCGGCAATAGCAAATGCCATAAGACGTTCGCGTGCAGGATTGCAGGATACCAAACGACCTATTGGCTCATTTATATTCTTGGGTACTACGGGAGTAGGTAAAACCGAACTCGCAAAAGCTCTGGCGGAGTATCTTTTCGACAACGAAAATCTGATGACACGAATAGATATGAGCGAATATCAAGAGAAACATTCGGCTTCGCGTCTTGTTGGGGCACCTCCGGGATATGTAGGCTACGACGAAGGCGGACAGCTTACGGAAGCCATAAGGCACAAGCCTTATTCGGTAGTGCTATTCGACGAAATAGAGAAAGCACACCCCGACGTGTTTAACGTACTCTTGCAGGTACTCGACGACGGACGGCTTACCGACAACAAAGGCAGGGTTGTAAATTTCAAAAATACTATTATTATAATGACTTCCAATCTGGGGTCGCACCTTATTCGTGAGAATTTCGACAAAATTAATGATAATAATAGAGAGCAAATAATAGAAAAAACTCAAAATGAGGTATTCGACCTGCTAAAACAGACCATTCGCCCCGAGTTTCTCAACCGTATCGACGAACTGATAATGTTTACACCGCTATCCGAAGATGAGATACGTCAGGTGGTGGTGCTTCAGGTAGAGAGTGTTCGCAAGATGTTAGCTCACAACGGTATATCGCTTGATATTACCGACAGTGCCATAAGTTTGATTGCACGTGAGGGTTACGACCCACAGTTCGGAGCTCGTCCCGTAAAAAGGGTTATTCAGAGGAGGTTGCTCAATGAACTTTCGAAAAAGATTATCTCCGGCGAAATTTCGACATCTTCCAAAGTGCGAGTAAATGAGGCAGAAGGTAGGCTTGTGTTTGAAAATCAATGATTGGATTGTAGATTATTGATTTCGAGTTAGCCGACGCATTTTGCAAACATAGTACGGAATCAAATAGAGAGGTACCGATTGGGTCTTCTCTATTTTGCTATTGTATGTTGCTTTTTTTGTGACTTGTGTGTGTTGCGAACTTTGCAGTTTGACTATTTTACCACAATGGTCGCAAAGATTTAGTATTGTTGGGGTTCAAAAAAACACTTGTAATTCCTCCGAAGGCAGGATGACAAGTGTTTTTTTTTGAAAAAGGGCATTCCTTTTGGCTACCCCTTATTCAACAACGAGAAAGATTAAATTATTGTGTGTTTTTTCGCAATTCTTCACGAACGATATTACGTATTCTCTCCTCATCATAATTGTTGAAACTATTGTTATTGTTGTGGTTGCCAGACATAGAAGAATTTATAAATATTTGTTGTTTCTCGGAAAATTCTATTACATCCAATGGATTCAAATATAGTTTATCAATGAGTTTACTTAATGTACTTATATCAAAAATAACTTCACCGTTTTCAAGTTTTGAATACTGCGACTGGGATATACCTAAAATATCTGCTAAAATATTTTGTTTATATCCCTTTTTTATACGAGCTTTTTTTATTCAATTACTATATTTACTTTCATAAGACTATAATTTTTAGTACAAAGGCAATATTTTTCTACAAATAATTAATTTTGTACAGAATATTCTATTTTAAAAAAATATATACCTTTGCTAATATTTCAGAGTGTTGTTAAATGCTAAACCTACTAAAATTGAATTTAAGGAAATAATAATGAATAAACAGAGTAGATATAATATTTGGATTGATAATATTTTATATAATTCTTTTTCTAATGAAATTATTTCTTTTAAGAAAAATGAAGTTGAAAGTATAAAATTTTACTTTAACAAATTAGATTTGTTTGAAAAAAATATCTCGAAATATTCGATAAATTCAAAACGTTGGGGTTTATTGTAGATGCTGAATTAAGTATAGGAGTTTTCAATGATAATGGAAGTATTAATTTTAAACAAGAAATTATAAGTAAAATGTTTGCTACCTCAACATTTGACAATGAAAAATGCTTGAACTGTAATATTTTTCCAATGTGTTCAAAAATATTATGAACAAAAAATAGGGATATCAGAGTTTAACTGTCTTCATAAATTTGCTGAAATATCATTATATTCATATATAAAAGATAGAACAAAAAAACGAATTAATTTAGTTAAAGAATATGCAATCGAAAAAAATGAAAATTTTATTTATAATATTGTTACTGCTTAATTTAAATTCATTTGCACAAAATAATTGTCTTAATAAAATCTCTCAAGAACAAAAGCAGTATGAATTTTCAGTGATTTTTAGAGAATTATATTACAATTTTGCCAATATGGATAATGTGCCAAACGGAGATATAGATTCAATGTACAGGGCATATATCCCGCTAATAATGGACACAAAAGATGATTGTGATTACACGAGAGAAGTATATAAATTTCTTATGCTTTTTAACAATGGACATGTTTCTGTCGGATTACCTCCACATCTTAAAGATTCGGTTGCCAATATGCTTTTTACAACGATAGAACGAGAAGGGAGGGTATTCGTTGATAATGTGTGTAAAATATATGAAGATAAAATTAAAAAAGGAGATGAGATTTTGTTTATCAATGGGTTAACGATAGAACAATATAAAGACAAATATTTATTGCCTTTTGCATCAGGTGCTAATGTAACTGCCAAAAAAAGAAGTTGTCAGATAGGTTTTGAAGGAGAGTTTTTTACTTTTGTATTTGACAAAAAAGTTTTAGAACTTTCCATAAAGCGTAACAATAGATTAGAGCGAGTAAAAATACCATTTATTTATGCTCAAGAATTTGCCAACGATAGCGTTAAAATGGAACAAATTAATGAGTTTTATCATGCTATATATGTCGGTCAAAATAATACATTTGTTGTTGATAAGAAAAATGATTTCAGCTATATAAAGTTTACCGATTGTTATGATGATTTTCATAATTTTTTTGTGGAAAAATACGACTCCATTCGTATTTACAATAATCTAATCATTGACCTTACAGATAATGGTGGTGGCGGAGGTGAATATACCGAACTTGCTCAATATGTGTTACTTGATATGGACTCATTATATGCAGTTTGGTATAAGTCAAAAATAAACAATTCTTTGTACAAAGCAAAAGCTACTTCACGGATATATTATAGCAATGATAAAGATGTGTCGCAAGAAGAAAAAAAATTATATTATCCTTATTTTTATAATAATGCTTTTGAAAACATAGGAGATAGTATAAAACGATATGAAAACCATATAGAGAGTTCTATCCGATACAAAGGAAATATATACATATTGGTCAATAACAGAACAGCTTCGGCAGCGGAATATTTTACTGCTATGTTATCACAAAGTCCTAAGGTAAAGGTATTAGGAACTCAAACTAATGGTTGTCTCGGACAGCCGTTAGTAACAAAACTTCCTTCGGGAATGACTTTGTTTATAAATTCAAGTAAAACTTTTGACACCAAAGGGAAAGATATTTCAAACGGAATTATGCCGGATTATTATTGCGATTTGGAAGAAATAATTTCTATCCCCAATCCTAAAAAACGCCTAAAAAAATATATTAGTATTATAAAAAAAATCGAAACCCAATAGTTTATTCCGTATCAGATAATTTATTTTATATAGAATGGGTTGTTTTTTTTAATAAAAATCTAATTTTGCAAAAAACTAAATTGTATAATTTTAAGTTTTAATCTCTATTGGTTATATAGATATTTTTAGTTAAAACATAATCGGTAAATATTGATTTTTCGTGATAATGTGATATAACCACGACGAACGATTTAGCTTAAAGGCGAATAAACTTTATTTTTATTGCTTTGGGGCAAAAACAACCAATACAGTCTTACAACCGAAAATTCCAACTGATAGCAGGCACGATAGAAAACAGATACATCATATTTGCTTTGATGATGTTTGGATTCTCTTTGTCTTGAACAAAGAATATTGTCCAAGGGTTTTTGCGGGCGTAGGCGTTGTACAGAGATATATTTAGTTCGTGTTGCATACGTTTCGAGGGTTTCGACAGTTTCCACGTTGCCGATAGGTCGAGGCGGTGGAAGTCGGGGAAACGATATGCGTTGCGTTTGGAGGGTATCGGTACCCATACACCGTTGTTGCCACCGATATCGCCTACCCAATAACGTCCTTCGGGGTAAGTTACGGGCTGTCCGGTGGAGTATATCCAACTTGCAGAGAACGACAAGCGTGGGTTTAGTTCGTAATTGGCAACTACGGAGAGGTTGTGTGGTTTGTCATAAGGCGACCTATACCATTCGTTGCCGTTTACCTCGTCTATTTTGCGGAAGCTGCGGGCAAAAGTATAGCTTATCCAGCCGTTGAAACGTCCGGAGGTTTTTGCCACCATTATCTCGAATCCGTACGAATATCCTTTACCCGGGCGCAACTCTTTTTCGAGCAATTTATTACCCAGCAGATAGGCACGCTCCTTGAAGTCTATAACATTGGTGTAATTTTTATAATAAATTTCGGCTGATGTTTCGATGTTGCCGTCCAAGAAGTCGTGAAAATAGCCTAACACAAATTGGTCGCAAAGCTGTGGTTTGACGTTGTTCGATGCCGAAAACCATATATCGAGAGGCGAGCCGGCTGTTGAGTTTGATGCTATTTGGAGATATTGAGCCGAATGCGAGTAAGAGGCTTTCAAAGAGCTTTTTTTGGAAAGCGAATAATTGAGGCTAAGGCGTGGCTCTAATTGGGCGTTGGTAGCATATACCCTGCCTTTATGCGAGACGAACGAGTCGCGAACAGCGTAGTGGTGTAGAGAATATACCGTTGAGTCGTTTCCGAGATTGTTCATCATCGAAAAGCGAATGCCATAACGGAGATTAAGTCTTTTTGCCAAACTGACACTATGTGATACAAACAGAGCGTGTTCCATAGTATATAGAGGCGATAGGTCGAAGTGTGAGTTGTCTATTATAGTGTTGTCGCTACCGCCACCGCCTTTGCCCGGTACTATTTTACGATATATTCCCTGATAGCCGAAATTAATATTGTTGTGGTCGTTGATAAGCCAATCGAAGTCGAGTTTGCCTCCGATATCGTTTAGCATCGACTCCCAATCGAAACTGAATTCGGGTATTATATCCTCTTTCAAAGCGTAATTATAACGACTTGTGAAGATAGTGATATTCGACATCAGTTTGTTCGAAAAGTCGTGTCGCCATCCGAGAGAAGCTACTCTATTGCCAAAAGATATACCTGCCAGACTACTTCTGAAATAGTCTCTTCCGAAATAGGCAGTAATAGACAGCCTGTCGTGCGGAGATATTTCCCAATTTAGTTTTGCGTTAAGGTCATAGAAATAGAGTGTAGTGTTTTTGAGAGTAGGGTCGTTGCTTAGTCTGAGAAACAGGTCGGCATAAGTTCGACGAGCAGATAACAAAAGGCTCATTTTGTCGGTAACAACCGGTGTCTCCAAAGTTATTTTCGATGCAATGGTGCCGATAGAACCTGTGGCACGCAGACGTTTGAGGTCGCCACTCCTGCTTTTCACCTCCATTAGCGACGACAGCCTGCCGCCGAACGACACAGGTATATCGCCCTTGTATAGTTTTACATCGCTAATGGCGTCGTTATTGAAAACGGAAAAAAAACCAAGTAGGTGCGACGAACTATATACGGGAGCCTCATCGAGCAGTATCAGATTTTGGTCATAACCTCCTCCACGCACACTGAAATTAGACGACCCTTCGACTACCAACTGTACTCCGGGCAAAAACTGCAACGCTTTGATAACATCTACTTCGCCCATCATCGCAGGTATGGACTTTATTGCCTCTGTCGAAAGGCGGTTTACAGACGGTTCTATACGTGTGAGATTTTGATTTTTTTCGGCAGAAATCTCTACTCCGCTCAACAAAGTTGAAGATGATATGAGTGAAAAATCTCTTTTTGTACTTTGATTGATATTGATACCGATGGTGTCGGAGACATAACCCGTATAAGAGACTATCAGACGATGTCGCCCTTTGGGTAGTGATATGACGTATTCGCCTTTTTCGTCGGTAGATACTCCGCTTTGAATATCAATTACATAGAGAGATGCTCCGATAAGGTAATCGCCTGTGGTTTTGTCGCTTATCTTGCCGCTCAAAGTATAACTCTGGCTCAAAACCATTTGCCCCAAAAGCAGAAACAATATCAAAAGATGAACTCTTCTCAAAACAGTATATTATTTATCCGATTTCGACCTTACCATTATTTGTAACAGAGCCTATTACAACGGCTTTCTCTCCGTGTCGGCCAAGTATCTCCATAGCTTTGTCCGCTTCGCCCTTTGGCAGAGCTATTACCATACCGATACCCATATTAAAGACGTTAAACATCTCATCGTGAGGTATCTTGCCGTATTTTTCGAGGAAATGGAATATCGGAAGTATCGACCAGCTACCCTCTTTTATATCTATGCCCTGTCCCTCTTTGAGGATACGCGGAATATTTTCGTAAAAGCCGCCGCCTGTAATGTGGCTGATACCGTGTACATCGCACGAGGCAACAACTTCCAAAACGGGTTTAACATATATTTTCGTAGGTTCGAGCAACACTTCGCCCAAGGTTTTGTCTGCCGATAGTTCGGGGTATAACTTATTGTAGTCGAGTCGATTGTCGGATATTATCTTTCTTACAAGGCTAAAACCGTTGGAATGCACACCCGACGAGGGTATGCCTACCAAAACGTCGCCTGCCTCCACCTTAGTGCCGTCGATGAGTTTCGATTTCTCTACCACGCCACACGTAAACCCGGCAATGTCGTATTCGCCGTCTTGATACATCGAGGGCATCTCGGCAGTCTCACCGCCTATCAAGCCACAGCCTGCTTGTCGGCAACCTTCGGCTACCCCTGCAACTATCTGCTCCACCTTGGCAGGTTCGTTTTTGCCGATAGCGATATAATCGAGAAAAAAGAGAGGCTCGGCTCCCTGTGCCAATACGTCATTGACACACATTGCCACAGCATCGATACCGATAGTGTCGTGGCGGTCGAGAGCAAAGGCGAGTTTGAGTTTGGTGCCTACACCGTCGGTGCCACTTACAAGTACAGGTTCTTTGATATTGAGTTTCGAGAGGTCGAACATACCGCCAAAAGCTCCGATATTACCCATTACACCCAACCTCGAAGTCGATGCCACGTGTTTTTTTATCCTGCTTACTACCTCGTATCCCGCTTCAAGATTTACTCCTGCCCGTTGATAATTTATTGCCATATTTTGAGTCAAAAAAATAGTTTAAAAGTTACAAATTTTACACCTGCAAAGATACTAAATAGTTTTGAATTTTGTGATTGAGTCGAAGTAGAGTATGAATAAAATTTTGATATAATGTATAGTGAACCTATTGACGATAAGCGCAATAAAGCTGCAATCTCATTTTGCGACATTTATCAATCGGGGATATATGCTCCAAACATCGACCTGCCTTTTTTCTGAAAAAATTGGCACAAACGGACAATTTTATTCCTCAAAAAAAACAGTATCTTTGCAGGTGTAAATCGACAGATGATGAAAGGCAATACACAAAAGATATACCACGAAAAGACAAACAAAACAATAGACTATATCAACGCTCATTTATACGAACCGTTGTCGTTGAGGTCTATTGCATCGGCGGTATCTCTTTCTTTACGACAATTGCAACGTGTTGTAGAGACCGAACTGTGTCTGCCTCTTTCTCGATATATCGCCATGCAGCGTTTGGAACAAGCCGTTCTCTATATGCAAATGGGCAGCAACAATCTCGAAGGTATAGCCGAAAAGACAGGTTACGGCAATGCACAGTCATTATCCAAGGCTTTTAAGAATCACTTTGGCATAGCTCCAAAAGCATATATACGAAAATATAAAAGACAGCTGGATGATTTTTTCAAAACTACCTCTTATCCGAAAGATGAATTAATGTCGGAAGTAGTTGATTTTGAAGGATTAGAGTTGAGTTATATTCGTATAAGAGGGGAATATGGTAAAGTTGATGTTTACAAAAATGCATGGCACCGCCTTGTTGAGTATATGGTTGAAAATAAGGCTATTGATAACAATGTACGCTATATTGGTTTAAGTTTTGATGATCCTACTGTAACTTCTGTCAATGATTGTTTTTTCTATGCCTGTGTTTCGGTTTGTAAAAAAATACCATCTAATGGTGTTTTTGGTAAATTAAATCTAACATCCGGCAAATATGCCGTTTATACAATTAATGGGAATTATTCCGATTTACAACCGTTTTACAATCAAATAACAGCAAATTTCAAATACAAGATTCGTTATGGAATGCCTTTCGAAGAGTATATCGGGTATTCCGAAGAGAATCCTAACACAGGATTAACTAAGATTTATATTCCGATTAAATAACATTAAAAATATTATAATTATGGCACGACCAAACACCAAAGACGACCTAATCCGCTCATCAAACAGTGGATATGACAAAATGATGCAATTAATCGACTCGATGAACAAAGATAAGCTTACTACGCCATTCGGTTTTGTCAATGACGAAAATCTTAAAGAAGCCCATTGGCGTAGAGACAAAAATATCCGCGATGTTTTAGTGCATCTTTACGAGTGGCATCAGCTGCTGCTCAAATGGATAGAGGCAAATACAGCAGGCGAAACACAACCGTTTTTGCCCTCTCCGTACAATTGGAAAACCTATGGCGAAATGAATATCGCTTTTTGGCAAAAACATCAAAACACATCATTGGAAGATGCCTTTTCGCTTTTGGCACAAAGTCATGCCGATGTGATGAGGCTGATAGATACTTTCGACAACGAACAGCTATTTACAAATAAATATTTTAAATGGACAGGCACTACGAGTTTGGGAAGTTATTGTGTGTCTGCTACATCGAGCCTTTACGATTGGGCAATTAAGAAAATCAAAAAACACAAGGAGTCCTCAAAGGTAAACAGGTATAGGGCAGGAAATCAATGCTCCGTTCGGGATTAAAACGGCACTTGTCGATAACAATTTTCTTGTCAGTATCTTCTGTCGCGCATCGTGTTTGTTGTACTTTGATGTTTTTGCCAAAAAGCGATATTCATTTCGCC
>JBGXXV010000028.1:0-3260 GCA_041814825.1 Bacteroidota bacterium
AAAATTTCATTATTATGTATGGCAACTGCATTGATGTTTGCTTGCGGGCAGAAGCCCAAACAAGAGGCTATCAGTTACCCTGAGACAGCCCGAACCGACTCGTTCCACGTGTATTGGGGCGATACCGTAACCGAACCTTACGCCTGGCTCGAAAACGATACTTCGGCCGAAACGATGGCGTGGGTAGAGGCCGAAAACAAGATAACGCACGACTATTTGTCGAAAATACCTTTCCGCCAAAACCTTAAAAATCGCCTTACCGAGCTTGCCGACTACGAAAAAATCGGTGTGCCTTTTATCGAAAAAAGCAAGTACTACTTCTTTAAAAACGATGGTCTTCAGAACCAAAGCGTACTGTATGTAAAAAATACGCTCGACGGCGAAGCCGAAGTGCTTTTAGACCCCAACAAACTATCGGAAGACGGAACCGTCGCTCTCAAAAGCATTCAATTTTCGAGAGACGGCAAATATATGTCGTACGCAATATCGCGTTCGGGTAGCGACTGGGAGGAGATTTATGTGATGGACCTTGCCACAAAGCAGCTTACAGCCGACAAAATCGAATGGGCTAAATTCTCGTCTATATCGTGGCATGGCGATGGTTTCTACTATTCGGCTTACGATGCTCCTGCCAAAGGTAAAGAATTTTCTAATGTCAATGAGTATCATAAGATTTTCTATCACAAAATAGGAACATCACAGGCTCAAGACAAACTTTTCTACGAAAATAAGAATTTCCCCAAACGTTTCTACTCTTCGTCCGTACCTGAGGAAGAGGGAGCTATCTTTATCTATGAGGGTGGTGCCAACTTAGGCAACCGCTTGTTTGCCCAAGACCTCAAAAAAGCAGGCTCAAAGGTAGTAGAAATCGCCTCTGACGACAAGTTCGACTACTCCGTTATCGATATGATAGGCAATACTTTCTATGTAATGACCAACTACAACGCTCCTAAGTACAAACTTATGAAAGGCGATATTACCAATCCCAAAATAGAAAACTGGGTCGAAGTAATACCCGAAGGCGAAAATGTATTGCTCTCGGCAGGTTTTACAAATGGTAAAATGTTGGTTTCGTACGACAAAGACGCATCGGTGCACTCTTATATTTATACTATTGAAGGTGTTCGCGAAAAAGAGATAGAGTTTCCAACATTTGGCTCTGCAAGTTTTAGTTACGACAAAAAAGAGAAGGAGATATTCTATGCATTCACTTCGTTTACATATCCCACAACGATTTTCAAGTATGATATAAACACCAATAAGTCGGAAGAATATATAAAGCCAAAGGTTAAATTCAATCCGTCCGATTACACAACCGAACAGATATTCTATACCTCAAAAGACGGGACACGAGTTCCTATGTTTTTGGTTTACAAAAAAGGATTGAAAAAAGATGGCAAAAATCCGACTCTGCTCTACGGTTATGGAGGGTTCAATGTATCGCTTCGTCCTTCGTTCTCCACATTCCGACTGCCGTTTTTGGAAAACGGAGGCATATATGCGATGGCTAACCTTCGCGGAGGTGGCGAATACGGCGAAGAGTGGCACGTAGCGGGCACTAAGATGAACAAGCAGAATGTGTTCGATGATTTTATATCTGCTGCCGAATATCTTATTAAAGAGAAATATACATCGAGCGAAAAGTTGGCTATCAACGGCGGCTCCAATGGCGGTCTGCTCGTGGGTGCCGTTACCAACCAACGCCCCGAGCTATTCAGGGTGGCTATACCTGAGGTCGGTGTAATGGATATGCTTCGTTATCACCTCTTTACTATCGGCTGGAACTGGGCTTCGGACTATGGTCGTAGCGACGAATCGCAAGAGATGTATCAATACCTGAAAGCCTACTCGCCTCTGCATAACATCAAAAACGACGGCACTCCTTATCCTGCCATATTGATTACTACCGCCGACCACGACGACCGTGTAGTGCCGGCACACTCATTCAAATACGCTGCTCAGTTGCAAGCCTCCAACACAGGCGACGCTCCTAAGCTAATCCGTATCGACACCAAAGCAGGTCACGGAGGTGGCAAACCGATTGCCAAAATCATCGACGAAGAAGCCGATGTATATGCATTTATAATGTGGAATTTGGGCGTAAAATATAAATAACCGTCCAATAAAATATTATCAATAGAAATTAAAGCTCTGCCAATCAGTGTGTTGGTAGGGCTTTTTTATTGACATAGTAAGATAACAAAAGTTTTATGTATAATTGATATTTGGGGAGATTGTCAAATCCCAATTCTTTGTTATACCTTTGCAACGTTATTATTCAGAAACAGACACGATGCAAAAATCAAACTACAAACTAATTATATTCGACCTCGATGGCACGCTAATCAATTCCGTAGCCGATTTGGCAGCCGCCACCAATCACACACTCCGACACTTCGGTATGCCCCAGCACGAGGAAGATGCCTACCGCTATTTTGTAGGCAACGGTGTCAATAAGCTATTGTATAGAGCCTTACCAGACGAATACAAAAGCGACGAATGGGTGCAAAAGATGCGTTCGGTAATGTTACCATACTATTCGGCTCACTGCACCGACAGAACAGCACCTTACGAAGGTATAGCCGAGTTGCTCGATTCCATAGTCGAGGCAGGGATAAAAGTGGCTGTGGCGTCGAATAAATATCAAGAGGCAACCACCGCTATGGTGGCTCACTATTTCGGTTCTATACCTTTTGTAGCAGTATTGGGACAGAGACAAGAAGTCCCTGTCAAGCCCGACCCCACAATTGTCTATGACATTTTGTCGATAGCCGACGTAAAAAGCGAAGACGCACTCTATGTCGGCGATACGGCTGTCGATATGCAGACCGCCCGAAACTCCAACATAACAGCTGTGGGCGTTACTTGGGGTTTTCGTCCCCGTACCGAACTCGAAGCCGAACAACCCGCTCATATCGTTGATGAAATAGACGAATTGCGTAAAATTATTTTTCAAACACCGGTTTGATTCTACAAAAGCGGACTAAACAAACGTGCCAGCGACTCTTTGAGGCGGGTGAATAGCTTTCGTCGGCTCCACGTGGTCATATCTATCTCTTTGCTCGATAGTAAGTCGTTTCCAAAAGCTTTTCGCAGGTTTATTGCCGTTACCTTGTCGTAGATAAACGCGTTTACCTCGTAATTTAGCTCAAATGAACGCATATCGATATTGGCTATGCCGACTATTCCTATTTCATCGTCGATGGTGATAGCCTTGCTATGCAAAAAATTATCGGTATAGTGAAAAATCCTAACACCCG
>JBGXXV010000029.1:0-7265 GCA_041814825.1 Bacteroidota bacterium
GTCAGCCTTGACTGTGCCGTTTGAGCGAGGGCAGAGCCGAACTTGTTCGAGCTATGCCGAGCGTAGGCACTGCCGTAAGGACTTTCTTTTGCATACTTTTCTTGTGTCAAGACAAGAAAAGTATGTCGGGGTATGGGGCAGACAGCCCCAATGAAACGGTAAAACATTCCGATAGCCCAACATCTTTTCTAATGCGGAATATAGGGAAAACCTCATAATAACCCGATAAACAAACTCGCAAGATAAGCCACTTTCACAACAAAAGCATATATCTTTGTGTATATTAAGGCATTACATATTGATGTTGGTTTTTTATCGGACGGTTATAATATTAATATAATTATTCGACTATTTACTCATATCCTGTGCAATACGCTCTATTTCGGCTATAATGGCATGGGCAAATTTGTCTGCCTGCTCTTCGGTCGGAGCCTCAGAGTAGATACGGACTATCGGCTCGGTGTTCGATTTACGTAGATGAACCCACCCCTGCGGGAAATCTATCTTAACTCCATCTATATCATTGATTTCGTACTGTTTATAATTGCCTTTGATAACCTCCAATATGGTATCAACATCTATTTGGGGAGTAAGCTCTATCTTGTTTTTTGAGATAAAATAATTCGGGTAAGTAGCTCTGAGTTCCGATACCTTTATCGCTTTTTTGGCTAACAGTGTAAGGAACAATGCAATACCAACCAAAGCATCGCGTCCGTAGTGCGATGCAGGATAGATAACACCGCCATTACCTTCACCTCCTATAACAGCATCGACCTCTTTCATCTTCTCCACCACATTTACCTCGCCCACAGCGGCAGCGTAGTGGTTGCCTCCGTACATTGCGGTAACATCAGCCAAAGCCCTTGTAGAACTTAGATTGCTCACGGTATTACCTTTGGTGTGGCTCAATATATAGTCGGCAACGGATACAAGGGTGTACTCCTCGCCAAACATCTCGCCGTCCTCGCAGACTATTGCCAGACGGTCGACATCGGGGTCAACCACAAAGCCAACATCTATCTCGTTATCAGCTATATACGTCGAAATTTCGGTAAGGTTCTCTTTGAGTGGCTCCGGATTGTGTGCAAAATTGCCCGTAGGCTCACAATTTAGACAAGTTATATTATTAACACCTAACGCTTTGAGCAATTGCGGAACGACTATACCGCCAACGGAATTGACACAGTCGATAGCAACCGAAAAGTTTGCCTTACGGATAGCCTCCACATCAACAAGTTCCAAAGCAAGGACTTTATCGATATGATATTGAGCCATATCTTTGTATTGTATTATGCCCAAATCCTCTACTTCGGCATAATATTGGTCGGTTTTCTCGGCGATAGAGAGAATAGCCTCACCGTCGGCTTTCGAGAGAAATTCGCCTTTTGAGTTTAGCAGTTTGAGGGCATTCCACTGTTTGGGGTTGTGGCTTGCGGTAATGATGATGCCACCGTCGGCTTGCTCTGCTGTAACGGCTATCTCTGTCGTTGGCGTAGTTGCCGGACCGATATTAACCACATCAAGCCCACAACCAATTAGTGTGCCACAAACAAGGTTGTCGACCATCGAACCCGACAAACGTGCGTCGCGTCCTACTACAACTTTCAACTTACCGTTATTGGCAACATTACAGGTTAATTTTAGCCATTCGGCATACGCCGAGACGAATTTTACAATATCAAAAGGAGTAAGATTATCGCTAACCTTACCGCCAATTGTACCACGAATACCCGAAATAGATTTTATCAGAGTCATAAAATGAGATTATTTGGGTAAAATCTTAAATGTAAATTTATAACGATATGCCTTAACTTCATTAAAGGCATCTAATGTACCTATAGGCGACGGCACTATAAAATCGGCTATGGCATCGGAGCGTTTCATCATCCGTATAGCACTCTGCCAACCCATACAATTGGTATTGGTACGATTGTAATTGCTGGTAGAGTTGGGGTTTGGGTCGTATATGATTTCGAGCGGATAGCTCAAATCTCCGGTATTCCAGTAACTAACCGAATCTTTGCCGTCCAAAGAGTATCGAACCCAACGAACATACAGACGGTCGCCTGCCTTGACGGTATCGCCCAATCCCTTTTGGGTTAGACGGAATACAATACTATCTTCGCTCAACCACAGATATTCATTTGATTTGAAAATAGAATCCGCCGGATACTCGTAGATAAGAGTCAAATTATGGTCGGCTATATACTCTTTTATCTGCTTTCGCTGATTATCTATCTGTACAGAGTAATTTTGCGAACTCTCACAGGCAAATATTGTAAATATTGCTATTATTACAAAAAAATATTTTTTCATACAAATACGCTCAATTTTGTGATTTTTGTGGCATTATCAACGCCATTATTAGATAAATAATAGTCCCCGAAAAAGCGGTACATACAGTAAGTATAGTATAAACAATCCGAGTAATGGTTATATCCCAGCCAAAATATTCGGCTATACCGGCACATACTCCAAAAATCATTTTGTTGTCAGACTTGGTTAGCTTTTTATCCATATCGAATATTTAGTTATTTAGTTTGCAACCGTCCGTTATAAATTACAGTATGCTTATGTTTGTCAGTCACTTGAATAGTGCTGTAAGCATCATAACCCACATTTATTACAATAATATATTTCTTGGGAGTTGCCAACTCTATTTTAATCTCAAAACGACTATCATTCTTTTTTTCTTTAACCGAAATTTTCTTAATAGCCGTATCTATCTCTATATTAGACTGTGTCGCCGTTTTAGGATTGTCGTCTCTATAAAAGTATGGAAAACTTGCTTTTATGGAATCGCCTTTTATTTCGATACTATTGTTTGAATATATTGCAAGAGTTTGATTGTTACGAATAATATTTAAAATATTGATTTTAAAATCATCACTCTCGACTATCTCTTTTATGGTATTTGGCTCTACTCTATTGCTATGTTTCTGCGACAAAGCAGAAACACAGCAGAGTACAAACATAATAGAGAATCCTATTTTTTTGATATTCATCTATTTTATTTTTTATTATTTATTTTTCTCTTTATAATTTTTCATTCCAAAATCAAGGAACTGCAAGAAATCATCAACACTTTCGCTAAACGCATAAGAACCTGCCATTGGCTCTCCGTTTTCGTCGAGAATCACATAAAACGGTTGAGCATTTGCTCCAAATCTGTGACGTTGTATATAAGAGTACTTATCGCCAAGAGTACGGAGCTTGCGTTTTGTACCGTTCTCCTCAACCTCAATAACTTCGGGCAACGGAGTTTTGTCATCTACCATTAACGAGATAAGTATAAAGTCGTTTTTGAGTTTGTCATGAACCTTGTTATCTGTCCATACAGCAGCCTCCATCTTACGGCAGTTTACGCAACCGAAGCCAGAGAAATCGACCACAACAGGTTTTTTCTGAACTTTTGCGGCAGCCATACCCAGCTCATAATCAGAATAATGTGCTTCCAAATTATTTTCATACATAGTAAAGTCTTGGGTATTCATTGGTGGCGAGAATGCCGACACAGCCTTCAATGGAGCACCCCACAAGCCGGGTATCATATAAATAGCAAAGGCAAGCGAAATAGTGGCAAGGAAAAACTTAGGTATGGAAACTCTATCCTCGTCGTCGTCGTGAGGGAAACGCAATTTACCCAAAAGGTAGAACCCAAGTAGAGCAAAGATAACTATCCACAATACGAGGAACACCTCGCGGTCGAGTATACCCCAACCATAAGCAAGGTCGGCTACCGACAAGAATTTGAGGGCAAAAGCAAGTTCTATAAAAGCAAGCACCACTTTAACCGTATTGAGCCAACCTCCAGATTTGGGCATAGACTTAAGCAACGACGGGAAGAAAGCAAAGAAGCTAAACGGTATAGCCAAAGCTATGGCAAAACCAAGCATTCCGAGCATTGGAGCCCAAAGACCTCCGGAGGTAACATTCACCAATAAAAATCCGATGATAGGTCCTGTACAAGAAAACGACACTATTACCAACACAAACGACATAAAGAAGATACTGATAAAACCTGTGGTCGATGAGGCTTTAGCATCCATTTTAGACGACCAAGATGCAGGCAGTGTTATCTCAAATACTCCAAAAAACGATATTGCAAACACAATAAGCAGAGCAAACAAGAATACGTTGAAAACAGCATTTGTCGATAGGGCATTCAGTGCATTAGGCCCAAAGATAAGAGTTATCAGAAGTCCCAGCAACACATATATTATTATTATACCTAAACCATAAAGAATAGCGTCTTTGCGTGCTTGCGATTTGTTTTCGCCCGAACGTTTAAGGAAAAAACTTACCGTCATAGGTATAACAGGCCAAACACAAGGTGTAATAAGAGCAATAAGACCTCCAAGCATACCCATAAAAAATATCCAAACCAACGAACGACCTGCGGTAGCCGAAGTACTACCGGCCTCTTTGTTGTATTTATCCAACTTGTCGAGAGCGGGAGCAAATATATCGCCCATAGAAGATGACGAAACAGCACCCTCTGCTACCTCAACAACTTGAGCAGTATCCGCAACGGCAATTGCGCCATCGTCGGTCGAAGATACAGAAGGTTCGTCGGCAAGTGGCTTTTTGCCTTTCAGTTCAAAAGTAAAAGGAGCCTCTCCATTGATACAAGCCTCATCGTTACACGACTGGAACTTAATATAACCCTCTACTTTGTAACCTCTTTCGGGATTGAATTTAATTTTTTGGGAAAAACTTGCCGAAGAGTTATAATACCCAAGTGTCATTTCGAATATCTTATCGTACTCTTCGATAAGTTTACTTTTGGCTATTACAGAGCCTTCGAGGGTAGCACCATTTTTGCTTTCGAAGACAAACTGAGTAGGAAGAGGTCCGTCTTCCGGCAACTTCATAGAGTAGAGATGCCAACCTTTTTCGATGGTAGCGTTAAATATAAGTTCTACAGTAGAATCGTCTATATTTTTAGACGAAAACTTCCATTTTACCGGCTCGAACATCTGTGCTGATAACGAAAAACAGCCGATAGCAATCGCTAATAACAACAAATTTAATTTTCTCATTATTTATTTAACTCCTTTTTATTATTTAATTTTCAAAAATTTTACAAAGATATAAAAAAAATGGTATTCAATACGATACTCTCTTTTGCTTTCGCTCAATGTTAGATACTTTTTTAGTATAAAAGTTTATAGCACAAGTAGTAATATTTTTTTTTAAGTTTTTTATCACCAATAGCTGTTTACATCTATTGGATTAAACAGCTAAGGTCTAAATCGTTGCATATCTCTTCTGTTGTCTTTCTCTTTGATACTCTCGCGTTTGTCGTACAACTTTTTGCCTCGAGCTACGGCAATATCAAGTTTTGCCAAGCCTTTATCGTTGATATACAGACGAGTAGGAACAATAGTAAGTCCTGTCTCTTTGGTAGCACGTTCTATTTTACGAAGTTCTCGCTTGTTTAAGAGTAGTTTACGGGTGCGAGTGGCTTCGTGATTGTAGAAGTTACCCAGTCTGAAAGCGGCTATATGCATATTTATCACCCAAAGTTCGCCCTTGCTGAAAGCACAGTACGAATCGACCAAGCCTGCCTTTCCTTCGCGTATCGACTTTATCTCGGTACCATACAACACAATACCGGCGGTGTATTTTGTGAGCAATTCGTAGTTGAATGAGGCTTTTTTGTTTCTAATCTCTATCTGTGACTTGTGATGCATCGTTGGTATATTCTCCTTATTTTTTGCAAAATTACTATTTTTTGCCGAAAATATGGGATAAATTTAGTTTTTGCATTGATTATTAGACAAAAAAATATTACTTTTGCAAAAATTTTAGAAGTAACTCATTTACATTATTTTTTTTTGACCAATCTAAGCAACTTACATTAAAAAAATGAAAAACAAGTATATCGATCTCATACAACAAGCATTTGAAGTACCAAATGAAGAATTTACCGTCGAAGATGGCGACCTCAACTGGTTTGGGATACCACTAATGGATGTTATAAAGCAGTATGGCACACCGCTAAGAATAGCCTATCTGCCTAAGATAGGCGAGAATATCAAACGTGCTCGCCGTGCTTTTAATGTAGCAATGGCAAAGGTCGATTATCAGGGCGAATACAACTACTGCTACTGTACCAAGTCGTCACACTTTTCGTTTGTAATGGAGGAAGTCTTAAAGAATAACGTACATATTGAGACCTCATCGGCATTCGATATAAACATACTCGAAAATCTGTACGAAAACGGATTTCTCAAGCCCGACACTTACATAATATGCAACGGATTTAAACGACCTCAATATGTAGAGAATATCGAAAACCTTGTAGATTTGGGTTTTAAGAATGTAATACCTATTTTGGATAATAAATTTGAACTCGACCTATTCAACATCACTTCAAAACGAAAATTCAACATAGGCATTCGTATTGCAGCCGAAGAAGAACCTAAATTCGATTTCTATACTTCACGTCTTGGAATCAGATATAACGATATCGTTCCATACTGTGTAGAGAAGATTAAACCGAACAAAAATGTTAGTTTAAAGATGCTCCACTTCTTTATAAACACCGGTATTCGCGACACTGCCTACTATTGGAATGAGCTGAACAAGATGGTAAATCTATATTGCGAACTAAAAAAACTATTTCCCGAACTCGATTCGCTCAATATCGGAGGCGGATTCCCGATACAGGCACACCTCGACTTTGTTTACGACTACGAGTATATGGCCGAAGAGATAGTGGCTCAGATAAAAAACATCTGCAAAAACAACGATGTAGAAGAGCCTCATATTTTTACCGAATTCGGTTCTTATACCGTAGGCGAAAGCGGTGCTATGCTCTACTCTATCATCAACCAAAAGCAGCAAAACGACCGTGAGCTTTGGAATATGATAGATAGCAGTTTCATGACCACTCTACCCGACACCTGGGCTATCAATCAACGCTTTGTATTTCTTGCCATCAACAATTGGGACAAAGAGTACGAGCGTGTACATATGGGCGGACTCACTTGCGATAGCGAAGACTTCTACAACGCCGAGGCTCACTCCAATGCAATATTTATGCCCAAGATTACAGGTGGCGACGAGCAGTATGTCGGATTTTTTCATATGGGAGCGTACCAAGAGAGCTTAGGAGGTTTTGGTGGCATACAGCACTGCCTTATACCCGGTCCGAAACTCGTGGTAATAGACCGCGACGAGACAGGCGAATGGTTTACCAAGCTATTTGCCAAAGAACAGAGCTACAAGTCGATGTTAAAAATATTGGGGTATTAAGA
>JBGXXV010000030.1:0-55013 GCA_041814825.1 Bacteroidota bacterium
ATATCGTTTAGCTCACAAGTCCGATGTGGGTCGAGCCGAAAGCGTGCCGCAATTCTTTTTTGGCTTACGTTTTTTCTTTGTAAGAAAAAACGTAAGTCGGGGTTTGGGGCGGATAGCCCCAACCTAAACCAGAAAAAAACAAGATTGGAGCTTTAGTACGATTGATAATATATTGTACAGTAATGAAATTTTATAAACAAAAAACTGAAATTCAAAAAGCTATCACCCTAAATTTAAAAAAAAACTTTTATCGGACACCAATAATTACTTTTTCCTTTTTTAATTCTTTCTACTTACTACTATGTCCGATTTCGTTTTCGGGCAAAAATTGTAACTTTGCATGCAGAATTTGTAACAAACAACAAAACTTGATTACTCTCTAACTCCGAAAAAACACGTAATCGTATGTTCAACAGAAATTCCAAATATATCTACTTTGCCGTTTCGTTGCTGATTGTGGGGGCATCGCTGTTTTTTACCAATACCTTATCGGGACGGCTTGCAGTCGAAGAACGCAAGAAGATGGAGATATGGGCGGAGGCAATGAACCGCTTCAACCACATTGCCCCGGACGATACGCTAAATTTTGAACTTATATGGCAGATAATAGAGAGCAACCGAATTATACCCGCTATCATAGCCGACCAACAGGGTAATGTAATCAACTATGTCAATATCGACAAAATACCTAAAGATACCAATGCCTTTTTTAAGGATAAAATCGACAGTTACAGCCTGCGAAATACTCCTATTGAGATGATATTAAGCCTCAACAAAAGGCAATACATATACTACGACACCTCTATATTGCTCAAATATTTAGATATCTTCCCTTACGTGCAGTTGTCGCTTATAACGGGCTTTCTGCTGATAATATTCTGGGCATTTGCCTCCGACAAGAAGGCGGAGCAAAATCGTGTCTGGGTGGGGCTTTCCAAAGAGACTGCACACCAACTTGGCACTCCAATATCGTCGCTTTTGGCGTGGGAAGAGATACTCAAACTGCAAGGAATAAACGAAAATATACTATCGGAGATAAGTAAGGATATCAGCCGATTACAGACCATTTCGGAGCGTTTCTCCAAGATTGGCTCTACTCCTGTGTTGAACGACGAAAACATCGTATCCGTTGTAGAAAACGCCGTCAATTACCTCAAACAACGCACTTCGAACAAGGTAAATTACTCGATAATCAACCACCTCGACATGTCGATAGTCTCTATCAATGTACCTCTTTTTGAGTGGGTTGTGGAGAATCTTTGCAAAAATGCGGTAGATGCTATGGGCGGAATAGGCGATATAACATTTACTCTTCACAATATCAACTCGCGTATAGCCATCGATATCAGCGATACGGGCAAGGGAATAGCCAAATCGCAATTCAAAGAGGTATTCAAACCCGGCTTTACTACCAAACAACGTGGTTGGGGGCTTGGTCTGTCTCTCTCAAAACGTATCATCGAAAACTACCACAAAGGCAAAATATTCGTCCGCTCTTCCGAACTCGGCAAAGGAACTACATTTCGAATAGTGATTTAGAAAAAAAGTAACCTAATTATTTATAAAGTTTTCAAGCTCTTGCGACAAGTCTCCCAAAGCTATTATTCGACTTGTTATACTCCAAAAGTCAAATTAATACTTCGAACCATAATAGCAGTTATTTGTTTACAAAAACCTCTTTATCAGAAAATAGGGCTCCAACTCTGCCCCAAACCCCCTATAAAACCTTGCTATGCCCTCAATAGCCGAACCCTCGAAATCGAGAACCATATCCGTTTGAGCATATTTTCGGATTATATCGTCAATAATGAGAAACATAGCCGACACCGCTTTGCCCTCTTCGTTGGATACGGGACAGAAGTATATCAGACGGTTTGCACGGAGCAGCAGGGCAAGTCCCGCAATCGGTTTGTCTTCGGTATTGTATGCGTACAGGAAAGCAACGTATCCTTCGCGGTAACCCTCGGTAAGCAGTTGGCGGATGATACGGCTATCGGGTACGTTATATGGTTTGGATACGGAGATATAAAAGTTAAAAAAACTCTCTGCTTCCGCAATATCGACACCGTTATCCGATTGCGTCAGACGGTGATACATCTCGACAACAACTCCATTGCGTCGAGCCTTGTAGATATTGCGTAATGTATTCTTATTGAACCCTTTGGCTATATCCTCATAACTGTCTTTTAGCGATAAAACGTAGTTTGGCTGCTCGATGCCATTTTTCGGACGGTGGCGGTAGTTGAGTTTCAACCGATAAGGGCGGAACGGAATTTTCTTTACAAAATCGTTGATAAGGTCGCCCGCTGTTTTCGTTGAGTCAAACAAACCAAGTTGCTGACAGTACGGCGGTTGGCAGAAATATGGGATACCCCACTTATACCGCCTCGGCAGTGGCATAACCACCTCGTAGTCGTTGCCCACAAGTCCCGCCCAGTCCGGCGAAACAATATCCAGATACCGGCTCATTGCATAAATAAGCGGGGTTGTCGAATGTTCAACACAAGTATCCCACCTGCCTGTATCAATTTCGGAGCGGGTAAGATAACGTATTTTCATAACGTAACAAACGTATTTTCGGTTCTTATAGTGGTTTAAGACTCCCTTTTCAGGTCTTGCAACTCGCGTTCTAAGGCGTTGATTTTTTGTGCCAATTCGGGCAACTTTCTGATTATTACCGACGAACGTCTGAACGTATCGACCTGCAACATAGGCGAACCTATCCAAACTTTGTTTGGCTCTTTGATAGAGCCGGGTACGCCTGTCTGTGCCCCCAAAGTAGTGCCATCGGCAATGGTAACGTGTCCTGTAATTCCTACCTGCCCACCGAAAACACATCGTCTGCCCACCTTGGTAGAGCCTGCTATGCCTGTCTGGGCAGCAATAGCCGTATTAGCTCCAACCTCTACGTTATGGGCTATCTGTACAAGATTGTCGATTTTTACGCCATCGGATATAATGGTCGAACCCATTGTGGCACGGTCGATAGTGGTATTTGCTCCTATCTCCACATCATTGCCCAAAACGACGTTGCCTATCTGTGGTATCTTGCTGTAATGTCCCTGTTCGTCAGGGGCAAATCCAAATCCGTCGGCACCGATTACGGCTCCGGAATGGATAATATTATTTTTGCCCAAAACACAATTATGATAGATAGACACATTGGCATAAATAATTGAGCCTTCGCCAATCGACACATTATCGTCTATTTGTGTGTTCGGATAAATCTTTACATTGTTGCCGATAGTGCAGTTTTCGCCGATAGTAACGAAAGCTCCCACAAAAACATCGTTGCCGAGTGTGGCAGAAGCCGCTATATCGGCTTTTTCGGATATGCCTACCTTTTGCGGTTTGTACTTATCGACCAACGTAAGCAACTGACCGATAGCTTGATATGCGTCATCTACCTTTATCATCGTTGCCTCTACTTTATGTTCGGGCTCGAAACTCCTGTTTACCAACACAATATCTGCTTTAGTCTCATAGATATAGTGCGTATATTTGGGATTGGCAAGGAATGTAAGTGTGCCACGTTTGCCCTCTTCTATTTTAGAAAAATTATTAACCCTAACGTCTTTATTACCAACGATTTCGCCTTTTAGAAAATCGGCTATCTGTTGTGCTGAAAACTCCATTTTATATATAATTTTTTGGTCGTATTTTAAAAAGTATGATGCTATAAAATCTTGATAATTAGAAAAAAAATCAGTAACTTTATTGAATATAAATAACAAGTAAAACTTAACTGTCCCAATTGCCAAAGTGCAAAGGTAGTCAAAAAATGACAATAAAAAGAACAAAAAAATACAATATATCCTTACAAAACCTGTTTTCTCCAATTTGACCTATAAAGGTGGGACTTTGTATAACTACCTAATTCTGTTCAAAAAAAATCAGGAAAAATCCTGAAAGTTATCTTAATCCAAAAAATATATTACCTTTGCATTTTATTTTTTAAAAAGTATTAACAAAAACAAATTTTCACACATGAAGAAATTTATCTTAAGCATTGTTTGTTTAGGTTTAATTGCTTGTCAAAAAAATAATACAATTGCAAGAGTTGAACCTTTACAAAAAACAACAGAAAACATTAATGTTTTTAACTCTATTGATGAACTACAAAAATTAGTAGATTCTGACGTTCCTACAGAAAATTTTAATATCAGAAAAAGCTACCGAATATTTCTACTACATGCTGGTAATGGAGGAGGTTTTGGGTATTATTTAGGAAAGTCTTTGAGCGACTCTCGCAATATGAAAAGTTTTCGATTAATTTCTGGTGAAGCATATGCATATACAACAGACGAAAAAGGAAATTATAAAGGAATGGTTGTTCGCAAATATATCAAATAATCTATAATAATGTTTAGTTATGAAAAAAGCAATTTTAATTTTAGTTGTTGCAATACTTGCCGGTAGCTATGCAAAAGCACAGACGCCTCGTTCTATAAATTTTGAAGTGTGGGGTGTTTATAACCTCGTGGGAATATCATTTGACAGCCGTTTTAACGAAACTTCCAGATTCGGTTATAAAGCAGGTATAGGTTACGGATACGAACAAGAAAACGAAAAAGGAACATTTAGAACAGCGCCAGTCGGATACTTAAGAGGAATATCTCTCAATCACGTAATCTCTGTACCCCTAAATATCTATTATCTGTTTGGTAAAAATAGACATTTTTTTGAACTCGGAGCAGGTGTAACTCCCTATTTGATGAACTACATTTCATACACTTATAACATGGGCGAGTTATTCCCTATTTCGGCGACAAACAAATGGGGATTCGGCTATTACACGTTTTTGCAACCTGCCTACAGATACGAGGCAGATAGATGGACAGGCAGTATAGGCTTGGATATACCCGTCAATACACCCGGAGCTAAATTCACTCAGCTAATAGGACTATATCCTAGATTATCGATAGGATACAAATTTTGATATAAACAACAAAATAGGGCGGAAGTAAATTTCGCCCTATTTTATTCCGTTTTTAGATAAGAAGTCCTACTTGCAGGGGACTTGTAGAAAGATAAAAACAAAAGCGTTTTTTTTCTACATCAATTTTTATTGGGTTTGAGAATATACTTTGTGAATCTCTACCAATATTTTTTATAGTGCTTATTAAAAAACGATTAGAACTCCTCTTTGATATTATAGAAGTTACGCTCGTTTGAGTTGCGTGTAATCAATTCTCCCAAAAAACCGACCAAAAACATCTGTGTCCCCAATATCATCATGGTCAATGCGATATAGAACCACGGCGACGACGTAACCAACGGTGCCGGCGTACCGTAATGTAAATGATGCAGTTTGACGGCTCCAACTATAAATATGGCTATAAACCCGATTATAAACATAACCGTTCCCCATAGTCCAAAAAAATGCATCGGTTTCTTGCCGAATTTATTCAGAAACCACAGCGAAAACAGGTCTAAATATCCATTGACAAAGCGTTCGAGCCCGAATTTCGATTTGCCGAACTCCCTTTTTCGGTGCTCTACCACCTTCTCGCCAATGTTCGAAAAACCCGCATTCTTTGCAAGATAGGGTATGTATCGGTGCATCTCTCCATAAACTTCGATATTTTTTATCACATTGTTGCGATATGCTTTCAGTCCGCAGTTCATATCGTGCAACTTGATACCCGTTACCTTGCGGGCAAAGGCGTTGTATATCTTCGAGGGTATGTTTTTGGTAATGGCGTTGTCGTAGCGTCTCTTCTTCCAACCCGAAACGAGGTCGTAGCCATCGACGGTTATCATCTTGTAGAGTTCGGGTATTTCGTCGGGTGAGTCTTGCAAGTCTGCATCGAGGGTAACGACCACATCGCCCTTTGCCCTGTTAAAACCACAGAACAGAGCCGGCGACTTGCCGTAGTTTTTGCGAAATCGTATGCCACACACGTTTTCCGACTGCTTACGGAGACTCTCTATAACCTCCCACGAGCCGTCGTTGGAGCCGTCATCGACAAATATCACCTCGTAGGTAAATTTGTGTTCGTTCATCACTCGTTCAATCCACTCAAACAGCTTTGGAAGGCTCTCGGCCTCGTTGTATAGTGGAACAATTACCGAAATCTGCATCTATATTGTCTGTTTTTTTTGATAATATCAAAAATTGTTTTTGTTGTTTTCAAACCGCAAAGTTAATATTTTTTAGCGAACCTTTACATACTATCTCGTTTTACAGATTTGCCATTTTGATAGCTGTAAAAGCCCCTTCAACGCCTTTGTTGCCGTGTTTGCCTCCTGCACGGTCGAGAGCCTGTTCGAGTGTATCGGTAGTGAGCACCGAAAAGATTACAGGCGACGTGCCATTGGCATTGAGTATCGAAAGCCCTGTTGTAACACCCTGACATACATAGTCGAAGTGTGGGGTGTCGCCCTTTATAACGCAACCAATGGCAATGATGGCAGCATAGCGGTCTTCGTCTTGCAATATGCGGGCAGAGTATGTGAGCTCGAAAGTGCCGGGTACGTGTTTTACAACTATATTCTCCTCTTTTACGCCATTTGCCAAGAGCGTGTCGATAGCTCCGCGAAGCATAGCGTGTGTTATTTCGGGGTTCCAATCGGCGACGGCGATAGCAAAGCGTTGGTTCATAAGTCGCTCCTTAGAGGGCAATCTCGAGGTATCGTATTCCGAAAGATTTTTAAGTATGGTAGCCATATCTGTTATATTTTTAGTTTTATAATAATTGCAAAAATACAAAAATTAATTGATAAATAACCGATAGACAAATACACAAGATAAGCCCTTTCACAACAAAAGCTCATATCTTTTGTATATTAAGGCATTACAAATTGATGTTGATTTTTTATTGGACAGTAATATAAAAAAAAGCCACCTCTTTGCAGGTAGCCTTTTTATGTACAATGCTTATCGTATTACCATATAGATGCTCGTTTTTCGGGAGCAAGAAACATCTTGTCGCCCTCATTGAGTTTGTATGTCGTAGCAAAAGCATTGATGTGCGGCAACGTAGCATTCACCCGCCAACGACCGAGCGAGTGAACATCTTCTTTTGTAAGGCGTATTATCTCCTCGTCTCTGACGTTACTTGCCCAAATCTGTGCATAGGCGATGAAGAAACGCTGTGCCGCACTATAACCGTCCATATCGGCAGCGTCAACACTACCCTCTTTGATAGCCTTTTGCATAGCGTCGAATGCAATATTTACTCCGCCATTGTCGGCAATATTTTCGCCCAAAGTGAACCTACCATTGGCAAAAGTGCCTTTGATAACTTCGATACCGTTGAACCAATCGACAAGTACCTGAGTTTGTTTTTTAAAATTCTCGTCGTCGGCAGGGCTCCACCAATTTACCAAGTTTCCGTCTTTGTCATAATTTCTGCCCTTGTCGTCGAATCCGTGCGACATTTCGTGTCCTATTACCACGCCTATGGCACCGTAATTTACGGCATCGTCTGCCTTAGCATTGAAAAACGGAGGCTGGAGTATGCCGGCGGGGAAACAAATTTCGTTGGTAGTAGGGCGGTAGTAGGCATTAACAGTCTGCGGGTTCATTCCCCATTCGGTGTTGTCAACAGGTTTGCCTATTTTCGACAATCTGTAAGCGACCTCAAACTTCGATGCAGCCACGACATTGGCATAATACGATTTTTGGGGGTCTATATCAAGTCCCGAAAAATCTCTCCATTTGTCGGGGTAACCTATTTTGACGATAAAAGCATCGAGCTTTTCGTACGACTTCTGTTTTGTAGAGTCCTGCATCCATTTGTTGGCGGCGATACGCTCACGGTAGGCGGCTTTAAGGTTATCTACAAGGTGTATCATACGTTTTTTCGACTCCTCGGGGAAATATTTTTTTACATACATCTGTCCCAACGGTTGGCCGAGATAACTCTCAACAGCCGATGTAATACGTTTCCAACGAGGGCGTTGCTCTTTGATACCCGACATTGTTTTGCTGTAAAAATCGAAATTGGCATCTACAAAGGCTTTACTCAAAAAAGGAGCAGCTCCCGAAATGGTACGTGTAGCCAAATAGTGTTTGATAGTGCCTAAGTCGCTCTTTTGTAAGATGGTGTTGAGGCTTTTTATATAATCGACCTGCCCTACATTTACTTTGTCGAGGTTTAGTCCCAATATTTTTGTGTATTCATCAATATTTATTGCAGGTAAAAGTTTTTTAAAGTCATCGTAGCTCATCACGTTTTTGGTTATAAAAGGATCTCGAATCTTGTTTTTTTCCATAAAAACCTGAGCCAGTTTGGTCTCGAAAGCGAGTACCTCTTTTGCTACGGCCTCCTCTTTCCCTTCGATAGCAGCTATTTTGTTGTAGCCCGAAATCTGCAAAAGAGAGGTAAGATATTTTACATACTCCTGACGTTGTGTGGCGAAATTGCTTTCGAGATAGTAGTCTCTGTCGCCTATACCAAGCCCCGACTGCCACACCCAAGCTATACACTGCTTGCTGTTGTCGGGGTCGGCATTACCGAATAAACGGAACAAAAGCGACGAGCCTTCACTTGCAGACTCGGCAAGGACAGCGGTAAGTTCGTTGAGATTCTTAATGCCGTTTACTCTGTTGAGGTCCTCTGCCAAGGGGTCTGCTCCGAGTGCCTCGATAGCAGTCGAATCCATACCGAGGTTGTATAGGTCACCTATCTTCTGTTCGATAGACCCTTTGGCATTCTCTTTGGTTGATACCTCTTCGATTATACCTTTGATCTGTTCGCGGTTGTCTTCGCGTAGTTTGTCGAATGTGCCGAAACGTGCGTACTCGTCGGTAAGCGGGTTAGCTGCCATCCAGCCACCGCAGGCGTAGCGGTAGAAGTCGTCCGCAGGCGATACCGTAGTGTCGAGATATTCGGGGTTGATACCCGAAACCAATTTCTCGGTTGTCTGTTTGCCTCTACACGAGGCTGCCAATGCTGATACTCCAATCATCATTACAATTAAAGTTTTTTTCATCTTGCTGATTATAAACAAATTAGTTTTTACAAAAATATAACTACAAAGATACAAAATAGTTTTAGGTTCCCAATCCTATAATTTAGAAAGGGTGAAACCATAGATGAAAGCAGGGATTGTTCTAAACGGGTTATAATCAGCAGATAACGCTCTGTTTTTTGTCTATTTCTATCAAAAAATAATCCTCTCTATCGCTGTTGGTTCTAATTCGTCGAAGTGTCGCATGGCATTGATAAGTCTGAACGAGCAAAAACTCTTTATATCCTCGACTGCAATAGCTATCTCTTTGATAAGTCCCTGCTCCAACAGGCGAGCTCTGGCAGTACCTTGCAATAGCGGTGTAGATGGCGTTAGCCACTCTTTGCCGTCGAAAAATACAATATTACAGAACGAACTGTCGGTAACCATTCCGTTTTTTATGATTAAAACGTCGTGGCAGTCGTGCTTTTGGAGCAAAAGAGAGGTCAGCTCTGTGCGGTCGGTATATTTTAGCGAATAGTCGAGCGTGTCGGCTACCACTATTTTCAGTCGTTCGATATGTTTGAGCGTATAGGGTTCTATTTCTGCTTTTTTTGCAAACTCATTATAACCGATTCTTAACTTATACTTTCCAACATCACAATATTTTGGCAGAATAAACCCATCAGTAATAGTTGTTGCAGGTTTTTTGCCCCAATATCGCATATACGCCTCTTGGTATCGTCGTTGATGATAATGGAGGTGTAGTATTTTGCCACACTCAACACATATTGTCTCAAACAATGGGAACATATATTTTCTCGATTAGTTCTTGATACTCGTCGTCGCCCGAACTTTGGGCTGTGATACCGCCACCGCTTCTAAAAAACAACTTCCCGTTGTGTTGTTCTATAAAGCGTATCATAACGGCAGATTCGAGATTGATACCGTCGAAAACTCCGAAAATCCCTGTGTAATAGCCTCGCTGTTTGCCCTCGGCGGTACGGATTATCTCTAAGGTCTTTTGCTTGGGAGCACCGCTTATAGAACCTGCCGGTAACAGTTGCCAAATAATATCGCCCAAATGTTGTCGCCAATCGGCGGGCAGGCGTGCCGTTATCTCCGAACTTGTCTGTAAAATACTGCCTTTATGTGTCTGTATGGTATCGATATAGCGATATTTGTTCACGACCGTTTCGGTTGCTATCATCGAAATATCGTTACGCATCAAATCGACAATGGTATTGTGTTCGCTCTCTTCTTTGCGGCTGTTTATCAGCTTGTTGCGAGCATCTTCGATATCGGCATTGATAGTACCTTTCATCGGATAGGTATAAATATTGTCGTCAATTATTTTCACAAAACATTCGGGCGAAAAGACAACAAATTCATTATTATACAACAGTTTATATTTAGCTTTTGAGCGATAAAAAATATCTTTAAGCGATATATTAAGCTCTATCGGTGTACATGCCGTGAGGTTGAGCAGATAGGAGTTGCCCGCATTCTGTTGCTCTACCACATAATCAAACTGTTCTAAGAAATCCTGCTTCTCGATTGGATATGCTTTCAGTTCAATCGGAGTAGATTCTGTCGAGTAAAGCTCGGCGTTGGTTTCTCCCATTATGTCATAAAAAATACCTTTTTCGGCAGCCTCCGACAGTAGGCATACAAAGGGGCGTTGCTGCTCAAAATCGACGACAAACAAGAATTTCTTACCCTCTACGGCATATTGCGACAGCTTTTGTTTAAATAGCTCCGTGTTCATCTTTTTATATTTAGAAAATTTTCGATTATCTGTCGTCCGTACAAGGTCATAAACGATTCGGGGTGAAACTGAATACCGAATATCGGTCGGTGGCAATGCTCTATCGACATCAGACAACCGTCGGAGGCAAATCCTGTGGCTTTGAGCGACAATGGCAACGTCGAAGGCTCTATTGCCCACGAGTGGTATAGCCCAACTTCGATATTATCCGACAAGTTGGCGTAAATAGGCGATGACGTGTCGATGGATATTTGTCGCCTTTGTCCGTGTACGACGTTGCTAAGCCTTACAAGTTTGCCTCCAAAAGTTTCGCCAATGGCTTGATGTCCAAGGCAGATACCCAAAAGCGGCTTACGTGTTGTATAACATCGCTTTATCACTTTCGACAAAATCGGAAAATCTTTTGGCGTCATCGGACCCGGCGATATAATGACGTGGTCGAACTCATCGAGACGTGCAATATCCAACTCTGCCGACGGCACTACTACTGCTTCTACCCCGCTGATAGAGCGAAGGAGTTCGATGATGTTATATGTAAAGGAGTCGTTGTTGTCGAGGAGCAAAACTTTCATTTTTAAAAGCAAACTATAATATTGATTTTGTGGTTTCCGATTTTTCTTTGATAAAAATATTAATGTCGAAATCCAACTGTCTGTCGAACTTCTCTCTGCGTGCCGAACAGTTCTCTTTTTTGCAATAAGAGCAATAATTTCTGAAACATTCGTCGATATGCAAATCGAAAACAATGTCTTCCGAAAAACGTTCGGTAAGTATATTTTTTAGTTCTTCGCCCTCTTGATGAGCTACGGCAAGCGGAGTGTCAAAAGGCAACACCAAGTCGCAATTGATATGAAAGACATCGCCGTATTTCACCAGTTTAAAATTATGTATATCAATCCATTCATCTTTTTTATTATCGTTTATCAACTTGCCAAACTGCTCTATGAGAGTCAAATCGGCTTTGTCCATAAGGTTAGAAACCGTCTCTTTAAGTATCTTTATGCCCGTTACCAATATTATTATTCCGAAAATGACAGCTATAAGGCTATCGAGCCAATGCCAACCTGTTAAATAGAGTATAACCAAACCAACGACTAATCCGATAGACGAATAGGTATCGGACTGTAAGTGTTTGCCCCCCGATACCAAAGCTATAGAGTTGTGTTGTTTGCCTATTTTTATACTGTACCACCCTATTATATAGTTTAGCAGTCCGGCTAAAGCAACGATGATAATACCGATATCGAGTTTCTGTATTGCAGCCGGGAAGAAGAGTCGCTTTATGGCTTCGAATATGATGACAGCACCGGCAATAATAATAAGAAAACCCTCGATAGAGGCAGACAAAAATTCGGCTTTGCCGTGACCAAAAGGGTGATTGCGATCTTTGGGTTTCAGCGATATATATATGGCAAACAGCGTAATAAAGCCGGTAGCTACATTGACCGTACTTTCGAGAGCATCGGTAAGAATCCCCACCGAATGGGTAAGGTAATAGGCTGTGAGTTTGCCGGCAAATATCAAGAGCGAAGCAATGGCTACTACTCGCTGTATCTTGAACTTCAAATAATTACCAACATTATTATTTGCCATAAATGTTTTTTGAGAGAGTAGGAAATAACAAGGCGATTTATTTTTATATTGTGTTTTCTCTTAAATTCGGGGTATAGTTCGTCTTTCAACCACGAAAAATCAGGTTCCAGTTCGAGTAATTTTTTATAGTAAGCCTCGGCAAGTTTTATATTGTCTGTTGCTTCATAAGATTTGGCTATAAGTAATATGAGATTCAAATAGTTCCAATTGTTTTTGTACTCATTTTTCATTAGCTTTGCGGCTTTAATGTAATGATTTACAGCCTCTTCCTTAGACCCTCCGAACATAGCAGGCTTAAAAAACTTTATATTCCCCAGTTGAGTATATGCCAAAGCATTATTAGGGTCAATTTCTATTGACTTTTCGACTTCGCTAAGACTTTTGGAGCCAAGCGACGGAGCTTTTAGTTTATTGGCGGCTATCCGAAAACCATACATAGCAGATTGGTAAGCGTGCAATAGGCTGATTTTGTATTGTTTGCTCATCAATAGTTTGATTCGTTGTTCGGCTCTCTCGATATATGGTTTTGCCTCGCTTTTGCGTTTGTTGCTCATACACCAATTAATATAACCATATTCATAGTTTAGTAATTCGAGCTCGCGTTCGTTCGATTTACCTTGTTCGGCATTCATAGCATCTATTGTCTTTTTCCACTTTGTCATATCGTTTTTCAGATAAGCCCGATATATATCGCTTTGCTCATTTTGGGCAGAGAGCCAAGATACCCCCAACAGCAATACAACTATTGCGACAGAACGGTATTTTTTAGAATAACTATTTTTTTGCATACATATTATTAGTTGAAATAGAACAATATCTTTGTTGTGTAACATTTCGAAATATCAAACAAAATTAGGTATAAATTATGATTTCTGCAATATCTCGATACAAATAAAAAAGATAGGTCTATGTAAACCTATCTTTTGTCGGGATACCAGGATTCGAACCTGGGACCCCCTGCTCCCAAAGCAGGTGCGCTAACCGGACTGCGCTACATCCCGAATATGTTTGTTCCAATTTTTGGAATGCAAAATTAATACATTTTTTGTTTTAAACAAAATATTTATACCTATTTTTTTATGCGGGTCGGATATATCAAATTTAGAAGAAAATCTTTTTTTTAGGAATTAGCGGTAAAAATTGTGTTGTGAAGTCATTTTTGTGTATCTTTGCAAACGAGCAATTAATGATTTTTGTATATTTTTGATTTTCATCATAATATACAAGAAAAATATTGGATTTACTCAACTTTTTAGAAAAGTTTAAAATCGTTCAAAGTATGAAATTGTTAAGGCAAATTATAACGACTGCTGTTACATTAAACTTGTTGGTTGGTTGCGGATACGAATTTCCTAAGGGAGATAAATATCCCGATTTATCAGAGTTTCAAAATCTTAAAAATACTGTTTTTGAAATGGATACGATTTTTTGCGGAACGGATAAGTTTCTGTACGATTCCGATTACTTGTATGCCATCAATGATAAAGAAGAATTATGTGTGTTGGATAAAAATTTTAGGTTGAAACAAATAATCGGAGATAGTGTTTCTAATTTTGCCGTAGGTACAGACAAAACAGTTTATATGCAACATCAGAATTTCATAAGTAAGATAAAATATCCGTCAAAAACAAAAGTTAGATTGCCTTATATCGCTCTTGATATTCCCGATGAATCATATATTGCCCAAAAATATCATCTCTCCGCAGATTCTTTGGGGTATTATGACTCAGAGAAAATGGACAGCCTCATCAAAATAGAAATTGACAAACAAATGGGAATCGTTCGTAAAGTATATAATTTAGGTTGGGGGTGGAATTATCTGTGCATTACCTCGCAAGGAGAAGTTGTGTCAGACACACAATATTCCGAATTTTGTACAACTCCTATTGATTCTTTCCCTTCTGCCAAAGAGATGAAAAAAACCGAAAAACATTTGCGTAAATTTGATAGTTCCGTATTAGGAAATAAAAGCGGCGGAAATCATTTCGTTTTTTGGTTTCAGCCCTATTCGTACGATTATTATACTTTAAAGATAGGTCGGGATTCCATTCGATTTAAGGTAAACGATGGAGAACATAGCATATCGGAACTAAAAGACCCTTTTGGAAATAGCGTTTTTGTGAAATTTGATAATGTGCTATATTCGATAAAAAGAAGAAAATGAATTGAAAAGCCTAACATTTATAATCTTTTCGAGTTCCTAAAAACATAACCCAAGAACACAATTTTTAATTTTTTACAAGGGCTTTCGCCAAAACAACAATCGGTGAGAGGCGTACAGCCCCACAAGAAACAGTTTGAAGAGGCAAAAGTCCACTCAAAAACTCCGTTATACTTTGGACTGATTTTTGTACGATTTATAATCAAGAATATCCTTTTTTTCTCTATTTTTTGGATTTTTGCGTTAAGCTCCCACCATCGATTACCTATCTTTAAGCTACTAATTATCAACAAAATCAATGACATTTGATTTTTTGGGGATTCATATTTTTTTTGTATCTTTGCCACAAAATCTCAACGGGTTTGTATAAGTTACCCTACAGGTACTATTTATACTCGCTCATAGCGACAATTCCGAACTAATTATAAGAAATGCTTGCAACCGGCAAAAGGTTGGTATGTAGATTATAGGAGTAAACGTTTTGGAGTATGGGTTAATATGTTATATATTACGATATTATTGTGAAAAATACTTGCTTTATTGTAGATATGCGGTAATTATTGCTTTTTATTGTTTATTAAAATATTTAATTCTTATGAAAAAGGTATTGTTATTAATTTCAATTGCTATGTTATGTCTTTGTTGTAATAGGACAGACGAATCGGTACCGGTAATGGAAGTGAAAGTTACGCCTGCCCGACTTACGCTTGCCCCCGGCGAAAGCGTAGTACTTAGCGTAGAGATATTGCCTTCCAATGCTTCGGATAAGAAAGTATCGTGGAAGAGTAGCAATATTAAGGTTGCCGAAGTAAAAGACAACGGAGAGGTAAAAGCCATTGCCTCCGGGACAGCCACCATTACCGTAACCGCACAAGACGGCAATAAAACTTCGGAATGTAAGGTAACGGTTTTCAGTGCCGATTCGGAGGTTAACGGAGTAAAATTTGAATTTGTAAATATTCCGCAAGGAACATTTCTTATGGGTAGTCCCCAACAAGAACCCGAACGTAATGATGATGAGTCGCCTCAGCACGAGGTAACTCTAAGTGGTTTTTATATGAGTAAATATGAAGTAACACAAGCACAATGGAAAGCCGTAATGGGAGCCGATAACAATCCGAGTTATTTCAAAGGCGATAAATTGCCCGTAGAAATGGTAGGCTATAATGATGTATTGGAATTTATTGACAAACTCAACGAGCTTACCGATAAAGAGTATCGTCTGCCTACCGAAGCCGAATGGGAGTATGCTTGTCGTGCAGGGACGACCACACCTTTCTTTACGGGCAATAATATTACTACCGACCAAGCCAATTATAAAGGTACTTTGCCATATAACGGCAACGAACAGGGCGAGTACAGAGGTAAAACAACCGATGTAGGAATATTTGCTCCTAATGCCTGGGGACTATATGATATGCACGGTAATGTTTGGGAATGGTGTAGCGATAAGTACGGTCCGTATCCGAACACTCCTCAGACCAATCCAACGGGTAGTACGGGCGGTAATACTTTGGTTATTCGCGGAGGCAGTTGGGACAATGGAGCTACACATTGTCGTTCTGCCCTTAGGATAAGTACTCCTTTGTTTATGAGTGACAATTTTCTTGGGTTTCGGCTGGTGCATCCCAAGAAGTGATGTGTTGAATGATTTTTTGATTATTAAAAAATATTATGAAACAGATATTGTTATCAATTATATGTTTGGCGGTATTTGTCGGCTGTGAACGACAAACGCAACAGAGCAAATTTGCCCCCGATTGTGAGGTAGGCGGTATAAAGTTTGAATTTGTAGAGATACCCGAAGGTTACTTTATGATGGGCAGCCCCGAAAGCGAAGCGGAACGAAAGCCCGAAGAGATACAACACAAGGTAACCCTAAGCGGTTTTTATATGGCGAAATATGAGGTAACCCAAGAGCAATGGAAAGCCATAATGGGAGCCGATAACAATCCGAGTCTTTTCAAGGGCGATAAATTGCCCGTAGAAATGGTGAGCTATAATGATGTTTTGAAATTTATTGATAAACTCAACGAGCTTACCCAAAAGGAGTATCGCCTGCCCACCGAAGCCGAATGGGAGTATGCCTGCCGTGCAGGGACGACCACACCTTTTTTTACAGGCGATAATATCACTACCGACCAAGCCAATTATGATGGGACAGAGCCTTATATGGGGACACAGACGGGGGTGTTTAGAGAAAAAACCGTACCTGTGGGGTCATTCCAACCTAATATGTGGGGGCTGTATGATATGCATGGCAATGTATGGGAGTGGTGTAGTGATTGGTATGATAAGGATTATTATAAAAACAGTCCCGCGACCAATCCTTTGGGTCCGGACAACGGTTCTTCGCGTATTGTTCGAGGCGGTAGTTGGGACGAATATGCAAAGCAAATACGTTCGGCTAATAGAAGTGCCGAAAATCCCGAATTAAGTTTTATCACTCTCGGCTTTCGTCTTGTACATTCTAAAAAATAATATAAATAAATTTTTAAATTAATATTTTATGAAAAAAGTATCGTTATTAATTATGTGTATGGCAGTATTTGTCGGCTGTGAACGACAAACGCAACAGAACAAATTTGACCCCGATTGTGAAGTGGGCGGTATAAAGTTTGAATTTGTGGAGATACCCGAAGGTTACTTTATGATGGGTAGTCCCGAAGAAGAGCATTCGAGGGAGTACGACGAGGCTCAACACAAAATAACTCTGAGCGGTTTTTATATGAGTAAATATGAAGTAACCCAAGAGCAATGGAAAGCCGTAATGGGAGCCGATAATAATCCGAGTTATTTCAAGGGCGATAAATTGCCCGTAGAGATGGTAAGTTATAACGATGTATTGGATTTCATAACCAAACTCAACGAACTTACCAAAAAGGAGTATCGTCTGCCTACCGAAGCCGAATGGGAGTATGCTTGTCGTGCGGGGACGACCACACCTTTTTTTACAGGCGAAAATATTACTACCGACCAAGCCAATTATAACGGAGATTATCCTTATAAAGACTATCCTATGGGAGTAAACAGGAAGCAATCCACCGAAGTGGGCACATTTGCTGCCAATTCGTGGGGGCTATATGATATGTGCGGTAACGTATGGGAATGGTGTAGTGATTGGTATAGTAGTGAGTATTACGGCACCGACACGGATATCAATCCGGAAGGTCCGAGTACGGGGATAGAGCGTGTTATTCGCGGGGGTAGCTGGCGAACCACAGCCACATTGCTTCGTTCGGCTAATCGCAGTAGAGACCGACCAAAAAACAAAGGGGATGATTGTGGTTTTCGCCTTGTGCTTCCTAAACCTAAGGAGTAATGTATTGAATAAATTTTGGGGGATTATTAAATTATTTCCGTCCTAAATAAAAAAGAGTGCCTTATAAGGCACTCTTTTTTATTATCAGTTTATAATGGTATTATATCAACTTCATCTCTACCAATACATCGTTTGTTTTGCGTACTGCTTCTGCCGAGGCTTCAAACTTAGCTATTTCGTCTTTGGTAAGGTCGAGTTCGATTACCTTCTCTACTCCTTTACGACCAATTATTACGGGTACCCCGATATTGATATCTTTCATTCCGTATTCGCCATCGAGATAGATAGAAGAGGTTATTATCTTTTTCTGGTCTTTAATTATGCTCTCGGCGACAAACGATGCCGCAGCACCCGGTGCCATCCAAGCAGAAGTACCAAGCAATCCTGTAAGAGTGGCTCCGCCTACCATAGTGTTTTTTACCACCTCTTCGAGCTTTTCGGCACTCATAAGAGTAGAGACAGGTATTCCCTTGTATGTAGCCAAACGAGCCAAAGGTATCATTGTAGTGTCGCCATGGCCACCAATCACTATACCCTCTACTTCATTGGCATTACAGCCTAAGGCTTGCGACAAGAAGTATTTGAATCTCGAAGAGTCTAATGCTCCTCCCATACCGATTACTCTTTCGCGAGGCAACCCAAGCACTTTATATGAGAGATAAGCCATTGTATCCATAGGGTTAGATACTATTATCAGAATAGCATTCGGAGAGTGTTTCAATATGTTTTCGGCTACGCTTTTTACGATACCTGCATTTACCCCAATAAGCTCTTCGCGTGTCATACCGGGCTTACGCGGAATACCCGATGTAATAATCACTACATCAGAATTGGCAGTTGCCGCATAATCGTTGGTAACTCCCTTGACTACAGAGTCGAAGCCCATCAACTGAGCAGTCTGCATAATGTCCATAGCTTTACCTTCCGACAAGCCCTCTTTAATATCTATTAATACGATTTCACTGGCAACTTCGTTTACCGCCAATACATTTGCACAGGTAGCACCTACATTACCCGCACCTACAACAGTTACTTTTGACATAATTATTTCTGTTTTTTTTGATTTATTTAATGTGATTAATTTATCTCGACAAAGATACAAAATTAAAATGAAATAAAAAACTATTCCTCAACAAAAAACAATAGTATCTTATCAAAACTACCCGAAACTTTTAAACACTACAATATCAGCATTCTTTCTCCCAGAAATTTTGGTTGAACTCCTCTAAAAAAGAGATATAACTAGTTGGTCTTATATATGATTCATAGAGTCATATTAAACCCGGATTCTGCGATAGAAAAATGTGAGGCTGTCTGCTTCCAACCCAAGAGAGAAAAAATACGAGATTGGAGCTTTGGTATCATTGATAATTATATCGGACAGCAACAGTGTGTGTAGTATATTGTGCATCACTCCACCTTATAAATCACCCTGCCCAGCCTTCTCTGTCGAGATTTCGGTAGTTGATGGCTTCGGCTATATGAGGTGTGCATATATCTGTACTGTTGTCGAGGTCGGCTATTGTACGAGCCACTTTCAGTATCCTGTCGTAAGCTCTTGCCGAGAGGTTCATTCGTTGCATCGCTGCTTTTAGTAGGGTTTGTCCTTCGTTGTTGAGGGCTGTGTATTCGTGCAACATCTTTGATGTCATCTGCGCATTACAGTGTATATCGGGGAATGCCTCAAACCTTTTTTGCTGAATGTTACGAGCGTTTATTACTCTTTTTCTTATGGTTTCGCTACTTTCGGTCTCTCTTATCTCTGCCAATTTTTCGAAAGGTACGGGTACTATCTCTATATGCATATCTATTCTGTCGAGCAATGGTCCCGATATTCTACTTAGGTATCGATGCACCATAGACGGCGAGCAGACACACTGCTTTTCGGGGTGGTTGTAGTATCCGCAAGGACAAGGATTCATAGAGGCTACAAGCATAAAACTCGCCGGATATTCGGTAGCGAATTTTGCTCTGGATATGGATATTTTTCTATCTTCCAACGGTTGTCGCATCACTTCGAGTACAGTTCGTTTAAATTCGGGTAGCTCATCAAGAAAAAGTACTCCGTTGTGAGCGAGAGATATTTCTCCCGGCTGCGGGAAAGTACCTCCACCCACCAATGCTACATCTGATATAGTGTGGTGTGGACTGCGAAAAGGACGTTGCGAAATAAGAGAGTAGCTACCTGTGGTTTTGCCTGCTACCGAATGTATTTTGGTAGTATCCAGAGCCTCTCTAAGCGTCAGAGGAGGCAATATGGTCGGCAGTCGTTTTGCCATCATTGATTTACCCGCCCCGGGAGCTCCAACCATTATAATATTGTGTCCGCCGGCAGCAGCTACTTCCAAAGCGCGTTTTACGCCTTCTTGCCCTTTTACGTCGGCAAAGTCCGTATCAAAAATATTGGCTTGAGAAAAAAATATTTTCCGAGTATCTACTTCGGTTTTTTCTAACTCTATATCACCGTTGAGAAACTCCACTACATCTTTGAGGTTTTCTACTCCATATATACCCAAGTCGTTTACTACGGCAGCCTCATAAGCATTATCTTTGGGCAGTATAAACCCCTCATAACCCAACTCACGAGCCAATATGGCGATAGGCAGAGCACCTTTAATCGGTCGCAACGACCCATCGAGCGAAAGTTCGCCCATCAGTATATATTTGTCGAGTCGGGCGTGGTTTACTATTTCGTTAGCCGCCAGAATACCGATAGCAATGGGCAGGTCATAGGCAGACCCCTCTTTACGAATATCGGCAGGGGCAAGATTGGTAACGCACGCTCTTCTTGGGAATGATACACCATTGTGTTTGATTGCCGAAAAAAACCTTTCGAGGCTCTCTTTTACGGCATTATCGGGCAATCCGACGAGCATATACTTAGAGCCTCCCGTCGTGTTCGACTCTACGGAAATCATAGTTGCGTTGATGCCTTGTACCGCTGCTGCATTGACCTTTACAAACATTTCAGAGACTATTACGGATTACACAAAATACTACTTTTGAGTTTCAATAATATTTGCAAAATTATCAAACTCTATTATATCTTTTATAAATATTTTACTATTCTCCAAATCGCTTATATACAGCCTATTGTCGAACATCAAGAGAGATGTCAAAATAGAATTTCCGTCCGTGATTTGCTCGTAATGGTACTGACCGTTTTCAAAAATAAGATTGCCTATGTATCCTTTTTTATTTTGATTACAAAAGATTAGACGTGTCTTGTTCGGAGTAAACGCCAATCCCTGATAATCGCCTATTTCGTGAATTATCGGGCGAATGGACGGATTGTTCAAATCGTCGATAATATGGATAATCTGGTCTTCGTACTCGGCTCCAACGAACGAATTGGAACAAACCAAAAGATACTCTCCCATTATCTTTAAGGTAGAGGGGTAGGGTAGTTCGATATATTCCAGAAGCGACGAGTGGTCGATTTGTTCGGGATTTTCGATGTTGAGCAGATATATTTTGTTGTAATTGGTAACCGATACGAACAATGTACTACCTGACACCAAAACACCGGTAACAAAGGCATCGCCCTGCGGAAAGCTTATTTCGTCTATCTTCTCTTTTGTCTTCAAATCGAAAACAACTATTTTATTTATATCCGCAACAAACAAGTAGTTGTCTTTGATGGCTATACCTTTGGGAGAGTATAACCCTGTACCGTGAGGAATTATTATGCTATTGTTACCGTCACGATGGTATGAAATAAATCCGGTCTGCTTTGTTTGGTTAAAATAGTTTAACGTATCGCCTCCGAGGTTTGAAACGAGAATACCATTGTCGTACTCACACATATCGTAAGGGAACTTCAAATGCTCGGTTATCTCATTATTCTGCTTGTTACAGGCAATTATTGTCATAGCCAAAAGACACAAAAACAGTTGTTTGTATATCATATTTGTACGGTTTTTTGATTTTCAATCGGGCAGACGTGCTATTATTGTTTCGTTTCCTCTGGTACGCTCTGCCATAGTTACAAAAACCTCTGCTTCCACAGGCAAAAATATATCCACACGAGACCCGAATTTGATAAAACCCAAATGATGGTTCAACTGCGAAGCGTGGTTGGGAGCAGCATAGGTAACGATTCTTCTTGCCAAAGCTCCGGCTATCTGACGTATAAGTATTTTTTTTCCGGAGGCAGACTCTATCACTACGGTAGAACGCTCGTTTTCGTGGCTTGATTTCGGCAGATACGCCGCTTTGTGTCTGCCCGAATGATGCTTGGCATACAATACTGTGCCATTGATAGGATACCAATTGGCGTGTACATTGAATGGCGACATAAATATAGAAACCTGTTTCAACTTTTTCCCCTCGAAATATTCGTACTCTTCGACCTCTTCTATCGCTACGATACGCCCGTCGGCAGGTGCTATCACAAGCGAATCGTCATCTATTTCGACTATTCGCTCCGGATTGCGAAAAAAATAGAGAAAAAAACCGAATGTGGCTATTGATACCGCCAAATTGATGATGAAAGCTACGCCCAAAGGATTTTTAAGATGAAATATGATGTTGATGACTACAAGCAATATAAACATTGAAATTAATATTACTCGTCCTTCTTTATGAATACGCATTTTTTACTATTTTTTACGAAAATTCGTTGTTGATATTATTAGTGTCTTATCAATACATTTATTTACAAAAATACAATTTTTTTATATCAAATATAGCAACATTTGTAAAAAACTTCAAAACATTATTTATTTGTTACCGTCAATTGTGATATTTGTTTGTTTGTCGGTTGTCTCTGCCAATAGTTCTTCGGCTTTTTTCAATGCAATATTGATATGCGAACAGATATACTCTTCGGGAATAATCTTGTCGAAATTCGCCTTTAACAGTGTTTTTCGCACTTGTATTGTTACCCCCGACAGTATAATGGTTATATCTTGTCTTTTTGATTGCAAACAGAGGTTTTCCAGATTGTGCAGACCGGTAGAGTCCATAAAAGGCACTCTACGCATACGGATAATACGGATTTTCGGTTTTTTTGCCATTCGGTTCATTATTTCGTCAAACTTATTGGCTACTCCAAAAAAGTATGGTCCGTCTATTTCATAAACCGTTACGCCTTCGGGTATTTGCAATTTCTCTTCGTGCAGTTCCAAATCGCTTTCGACATTAGGGTCTATCTCCGAACCGAATATCTTTATGGAGGTTGCCTCCGATGTGCGTTTTAGGAACAGTACAATAGCCATAAGCAATCCTACCTCGATGGCAATGGTAAGGTCGAAAATTACAGTCAATATAAGGGTTGCCCACATAACGGCATAATCGCTTCGGGGCATATTACGAAGGGCTAATATACTTCTCCAACCACTCATATTGTACGATACCATTACCAATACTCCTGCAAGGCAAGCCATAGGAATATAGCCCACAAGTTTGCCCAAAAACAGCAATACAAGCATAAGCGTAGCCGCGTGAACTATGCCTGCTATCGGCGAACGTCCGCCGTTGTTGATATTTGCCATAGTTCGAGCAATAGCTCCTGTGGCGGGGATACCTCCGAAAAACGGAGTAACGATATTGGCTATTCCTTGTCCTATGAGTTCGGTATTAGAGTTGTGTTTGTCGCCTATGATACCGTCTGCTACCATTGCAGAGAGTAAGCTCTCGATTGCTCCGAGCATAGCTATGGTAAAGGCCGCAGGGAAAAGTTTTATTATCAAATCTATTAGGGTCTGCCCTTCTCCCAATCCCAAATCGGGTATTTTGGGCATTGGGATACCGGTAGGCAAAGTGTACAAGTCGCCTATGGTGGTTATGTCGGTTATGCCACCAAATTTATCGAGAACCCATACCAAAATTGTTACCAGAATGATAGCCACCAGACTGCCGGGTATTTTTTTCGATATTTTCGGCATAAGCACTATTATTATGATACTTAATATCCCCAATCCGAGAGTTATAGGGTCTGTATGGGTAAAGTGTTTGAAGTACACAATCCATTTGTCTATAAAATTGGCAGGAAGATTCTCTATGCCCAATCCGAAAATATCATTTATCTGTGTCGAAAATATGGTAATGGCAATACCGGCTGTAAAGCCCACTATTACCGGATACGGTACAAACTTTATAATATTACCGAGTTTGAATACGCCCATAAGCACAAGCATAATACCCGCCATAATAGTGGCTATCAAAAGTCCGCCAAGTCCGTGCTGTTGGATTATACCGTAAACAATAACGATAAATGCACCGGTGGGACCTCCTATCTGTACCTTACTGCCTCCGAAGAACGAGATTAAAAAACCGGCTATTATAGCCGTTACAAGACCTTCGGTAGGACCTACTCCGGAGGCTATACCAAAAGCAATAGCCAAAGGTATGGCTACAATACCCACTATTACGCCTGCCATTAGGTCGGTTGTAAATTTTTCTTTCGAATAATTTTTTAAAATTTCAAAAATTTTAGGTTGAAAAACAGACATTGTTTAGTTGTATTTTTTAATTTAATTATGGTGTGCAAAAATAACATTTTTTATTTATTTAATAGTTTGACAATAACAGTTTTTTGTTTTTAGGACAGATTGCTAACAATTAATGTTTGATGTAACTCCGTTTGCAAACACTACACTCAAAATTTTATATTAACTTTGCAAGTCATCTTTTTATATCTTATATCGAGTTATATGAACGAATTTTTTAGGAGACATTTCAAAGGCGACCCTATCATTTGGGTACTTTATTTTATTTTGTGCTTTGTCTCCATTGTTGCGGTGTTTAGTGCCTCGTCCGATACCATAAGCGGTTCGGGCAAAGCTACCGGTCTGATACTTAAGCATATTGCTTTTATGGCATTCGGTTTTGGGTCTTTGCTGGTAATATATTCGTTACCAATGAAATTGATAAAGTTTTTTTCGTTCATACTTCTATTTTTTTGCATCGCCCTATTGGGTTATCTGCTTGTGGCAGGCTCTATGTACCAAGGAGCGGCACGCAGTTTGGGAGGACTGTTTCAGCCGTCGGAGTTTGTTAAATTTGCTCTGATTGTGGTTGTTGCATTTTTTATAGATGAGTTTAGAGACGAGGCCTTCCTAAACAAATTTTTCTCTCTCTTTTGCCTTATTGTTTGGGTTACCGTCGGCTTAATATTTCCTATGAACCTATCGCAGGCTATAATTATCTTTATTCCTGTGCTGGTAATGCTAATAGTAGGGTCAGTACCATGGAAGAAGATAGCTTTTTTTGTAGGAGTCCCTATTTTGGGCATTTTGATACTTACCCTTATAGCAACTGCAATTCCTAACAGTTCGGATGGCGGGGTAACAGATTTTCTGAATAGATTTAGGTTCGATACTTGGCAGGGGCGTTTTAGAAATCATATAGATATTGTCGATAGCTGGGAGAAAGCCGATAACGGAGCGGAGAAATGGAAACTTATCAGGAGTTACGATCAGGTTATTTATGCCAAATCGGCAATATACGACGGCAAAATAGGCGTAGCTCCGGGCAATAGTGTATGGCGCAACCGATTGCAGGAGGTATCAAAAGACTTTATATATGCTTTGATAGTAGAGGAGTACGGTTTGTTTGTGGGAGGTATAGGAGTGATATTCCTTTACCTGTGGCTATTGTGGCGAGGCGGAGTATTGATACGCAAGATTGATACTGTTTTTCAGGCGGTGGTGATTATAGGAGCCGTTACGCTGATAGTATTTCAGGCTTTTGTGCATATTGCCGTCAATGTAGGACTTTTGCCCGTAACAGGGCAAACTCTGCCACTCATAAGCAAAGGTGGAACCTCTATCATGGTAATGGGTATGCTTTTCGGATTGATTCTGGGAATGTCGCGTAAAATAGAAGAAAAAAACGGTACTGCCTCCGAGAAGGTTAGAACATCGGATAGTGCCTCGACGGCAACAACTACCGAAACGCCAACACCTCCACCTACTATAATAGAGGAAACTCAATACTTCGTTCAAACCGACGACATAACACCTTTGTTCGAACAGATAGAGACCGACAAGAACGATTAAAAATGTAAGGTTACAACAGTAGATTGAGGTAGTTTTAGGACAATACGTATTTTCAGTATGCTTTTTATTCGGGCTCAATCGCATAATTTCTACATCTTTCAAATTCTAAATTATTTTTCCTATCTTTGCACTCCGAGCTAATTAATTATTAAATAATAAAATAAAAAGAGTATGCAAACAACCTCCAACATTTTGATGATAGAGCCTGTTTTGTTTGGCTTTAACGAAGAGACTGCAAAAAACAACTATTTTCAGCAGAACGACAACACCGCCGAGTCGCAGATTCAGCAAAACGCTCTAAAAGAGTTTACCTCTATGGTAGAGACTCTTAGAAACAATAAAATCAACGTTATAGTTGAGCAAGATACTGTCTCGCCACACACCCCCGACAGTATTTTCCCAAACAATTGGGTGTCGTTCCACTCTTGCGGAAAGGTGGTACTTTACCCTATGTTTGCCGAAAACCGCCGTACCGAGCGTCGCCCCGAAATACTCGAACGTATCAGAAAAGAGGGTTTCCTTATCAATCAGACTATCGACCTTAGCGGATACGAACACCAAAACAAGTTCCTCGAAGGTACAGGCTCGATGATACTCGACCGCGACAACCACATCGCCTACGCCTGTATATCGCAAAGAACGGACAAAAATCTTTTTGAGCTTTTCTGTCGCGAATTGGAATATACGCCTGTGTCGTTTTCGTCGTTCCAGACGGTCGAAGACAAACGTTTGCCCATCTACCATACAAATGTAATGATGTGTGTTGCCGACCGTTATGTGGTAATTTGCCTCGATACCATCGACAATGCCGACGAACGCAAAATGGTGGCGGAGAGTATCGAAGAGTCGGGTAAAAAGATAGTGGAGATCACCGAAAAACAGATGCACCAATTTGCAGGCAATATGCTGCAAGTAAGCAATATAGACGGCAAAAAATTTCTCGTAATGTCGCAAACCGCTTACGAATCACTTACCAACGAGCAGGTAGAGACCATTGAGAGTTTCAACCCTATTATTCACGTGCCTATACCAACTATCGAGCGATATGGCGGTGGTTCGGCACGCTGTATGATGGCAGAAGTGTTTTTGCCAAAAAACAACTGATTATCAGACGATTTCAAATGAATATTAAAGTTGGTATCAGCCGAGGGGCAAAGATAGAGTTTTCGCTCAATGCCGATTTTATACTAAAACAGAATAATTCTACAACGAGAGGCAATTTCGTTGTAGAATTTTCTAATAACGGCATCTTGTTTAATAATCGGATTTTTGACGAGCTATACTTCACAGCCCTACCCTCATCGACCTTTGAGCTCAAAGATGTGGTCATAGGCAAAGATTTTCATTGGCAACAGAAGCGTAATCAGCATTTCGAGGGCGACCTTCGTATAGTACCCGACGGCAACAATCTGGTAGCTATCAATATAGTTGATATTGAGCAATACATCTATTCGGTAATAGCGTCGGAGATGAGCTCAACATCGTATGTAGAGTTGCTCAAAGCTCATGCCGTAATATCGCGAAGTTGGATATCGGCAGCCCTGCAAAATGCCCCCAAAGAGCCTATTATTACGCCACAGACCGACACGATACAAGAGAGTAACTCATATATCAGATGGTACGAACGCGACGCTCATACTCTGTTCGATGTCTGTGCCGACGACCACTGTCAACGCTACCAGGGAATACCGTCGGTGGAGACCTCTGCCCTCCGACAGGCGATAGAGTCCACAGCAGGCGAGGTGCTCAGCTACAACGGCGAAGTGTGCGATGCCCGTTTTTCGAAATGTTGCGGAGGCTATACGGAGCGTTTTTCGGCGTGTTGGGCAGATAGAGAACTCCCCTATCTTATCTCAAAATCCGACAGCACAAACGATTTGGAGCTAAGACTTACGGACGAAGGCGAAGCCCGACGCTTTATATCATCAAACCCCGAAGTATTTTGCAATACTACCGACAAAGCCATTATACATCAAGTATTTAATGACTACGACCAACAGACACAAACCTTTTTTCGTTGGCAGGTAAAGTACTCGCCGAGCGAATTGAGTGAAATAGTCTGCTCCCGCTCGGGGTACGACTTTGGCGATATTATTGATATAGTACCATTGCGTAGAGCCTCATCGGGGCGAATAACTCTTCTAAAAGTAATAGGTACGAAGCTGACAATAAGCGTAGGCAAAGAGCTGGAGATACGTCGCTGGCTGTCGAGGTCGCACCTATACAGCTCGGCTTTCGTTGTGGACAGAGATAGCGAGGGTAATTTCGTACTCTCCGGGGCAGGCTGGGGGCACGGTGTAGGGCTGTGCCAGATAGGAGCGGCGGTAATGGCTGCACGAGGTTACAACTATCGACAGATTTTGGAGCATTACTACCCCCATACTTCAATTTTTAACATAGATTTTGTATTGAGAAAAATTTAGGCTGTCGGAATGTTGCAACATTTCACTGGGGCTGTATGCCCCAAACCCCGACATACTTTTCTTGTTTGGATACAAGAAAAGTATGCAAAAGAAAGTCAATGCTTACGTTCCGAGAGACACCCCACTGTGCGAAGCAAGTGTCAAAAACGAAAGCCTGTTTGAGCAAAGCGAGTTCTTTTGTTTAGCGAGCAAGCACAGTGGGACTTCCCGTCTCTCCACTAATGCCATTATTTGTTGCTGAAATCTTTACCGTTTTTGTTTAACCTGGATTTAGCATTAGAAACAAGTGTGATTGTAACTATTTTATTAACAAACGATACCAGCTTTTCTATATTTTTATACCAAGTCCATAAATAGGGCATATTGCGCTTTATGCTTAAATAAGCACTCATCAAACGTCTATGAGTGTATCGCTTTTTGCAGGTTTTGCAGTCTATCGAGCATTCTTTTAAGAACCACATCCAATTCTTAAAAACATCCACAAACTCCCCATACCCATATGGCAAAGCATTTTGACGATAGATATGAGGAGGCATTATGGTATTATCCCCAAAAAGTAATTTGCATTGGACGCGCACAATGAGGAAATAAGGAAATACGCTTTTGTAAACCAAACAAGCCGAAAATTATAATTTTCGGCTTGTTTATAAAATCATATACCAACTTAGTTTACTACAATATAAGGATTATAGTACTGTTCGCCTGTTGGGAACTCGAAAACAAATATAGGAAGAGAAAGATCAATAGCACTTCCTTCATAAACGTAGTGATTGCTTCCTCTATTATGCTTCCAACCAAAACGTTTCATAGCCATAAAACTCTTACCTTCAAGCCACAACTCAATACGCCAGTTATTAATAATATAGTTCTTCAAATCTTCACCTGTAAGAGCGTCTATACTTGACACATAATCAGGATCTCTTTGATTTACCAAAACCTTAAGATGTTCTCGTGCCTTAGCTTCATCACCCAAAACAAAAGCTGCTTCGGCTGCAATCAGATGAGCTTCTTCTATCCTCATCATTACAAGATCATTAGTCCATACTCTATCTCCTTGTATTACTTTATTTGAATCAAAGAATTTATTGATAGGAGCTCTTGAAAATTGACTGGAAGTGGTTCCTGCTCTCCACCATTGCTTTCTAATATCGTTTGCAGACAATAAATTATTAAAATGTTTATAGATAGAGTCATCCAAAGCGATATACTCTCCGGCAGAGGCATATCCATAGGTATAAATATCTACCATAGACCAGAAAGAGTTTATTTGTCTAGAATTTTCAGGAACAACGTCCATACCCCATATCCAGTTTTTAGATTTTATAGAGTTAAACCCATCTGTCAATACTTGTGCATAAGGTAAAACCTCAAATTTATTAGTAGCTATAACCTCTTCTACCAACTTTAAAGCCTCTGTACATTCAGCAGCAGTAGTAGTAAGATCGAATATTCTACCTTTATTAAGGCGGATATTTGCCTGTATCATTTTAGCTACATTGGCATCCACATACCCTTTTTGAGCAGCCGAACGTTCAAAAGAAGCCAAAAGACCGATAGCTTTATCCAAGTCCGCAATAGCCTTAGCAATAATAGTATTATAACTTGACAATGGCTGAACTTGACCCATATTAGTCTCGTCATAATATGGAATTATTTCTGTATTTGCCGATACAGTTGCAGGATCTGTCCAAAAATTTGTAAGCTGATAATAATAATATCCTCTCATAGCATAAGCTTGTCCTAAAATAATATTTACTTTAGTTTTAATCTCATCTGTTGTAGCCTCAGAGGCCAATACCTCATTACATCTTTTTATCAACAAATTAGCATTTCTAATATTGGCATACTCATAAGCCCATAAAGTGTTATTAAAAGTCTCAGCCTGCCCATTTCCGAGCAAAAAAGCGGCCTCTTCAAAGAATCCCCAGTTAAGGCTTGGAGTAGCTGCGTCAGATACCAAAATATCAGTATATACATCTATATATTTTTGACCTCCAAGATAAGTAAAATATGGAGATTTTATCATAGCATAATACAAGCCGTTGATACGTGCATCAAGCTCTCTCATAGAAGCTTGTGCCTGTTGTTCAGAAAGTTGTGATCCTTTTGGCTCGGAAACCAAAAGATTCGCACAACTGCTAAAAAATACAACAGTCAAAATCAATACAAAAAATATTTTTTTCATATAAATATATTCATTTTAAAATTAAATCATTATTATTAGAAAGAAAATTTAACTCCACCCATAACAGTACTTACCGGAGCATAAGCAGAAGCTGTCGAACCTCCGCTAAGATACATAAACGGATTGTATCCTTGTCTATGAGACAGAACAAATAAATTATCGCCCATAACCCAAACAGACAAGTTGTTTAACTTAATTTTATCCAACATTTTTTTAGGGAAATTATATGCAATGCGAACATTGGCAAGTCTTAACCCTGTATTTGAAATCAAGAATCTATCGGATAATCTTGACGCATGTCCAGCTCTATATCCAATCTTACCATTAGCATCAGCCGCATAAAAACCGGATAATCTAACAGGTACACTTGTAGAGCTATTATGTTCTGATGTAGCAAAAGGACTCCAAGCATTAAGAACGTCTTTATGCATATTAAATGAGCCAACTCTATTGTCTGCCATCAAATTACGATAAATATAGTCGTAATTATAACCTCCGATATTGAAATTAAACATTGCAGAGAAATCAAATCCATATGTAGAGATATCAAATCCAAATCCTCCATAAACATCCGGTCTGCGTTTTTTACCTATAAAATCAACAGCAGCCTTATTAGCATCAGATGTTACGGTCTCAATAAATTCTCTCTCTTCATATTTAGGAACGATTTGTCCGTCTTTAACTGTTTTTTGGTTTTTATTAACATAGGGTTGTAGTATATAATCACCTGCTTGATTTAAGTATGCTCTCCAAAGAGCCCAACCATTTTCAGGATTTACACCTAAGTATTGAGCAGTATATATAGCATCTACTTCATACCCCTTAGCGTATGCCCCATTCATCGTCATTTCAACCCATACTCCATTTATCAATTCTTTTGGTAATTCCAAAACTTTTGTATTATTATGAGATGCTGTTAATCTCAAATTAAGGTCAAAATTTCTTGTTTTGATAAGATTAGACTTCAAAAGTAATTCTACTCCATAGTTTCTAAAACGTCCTTGATTGACTGGGATAGAACCATATCCAATAGAAGGAGCAACTGTTCTTGTATCCAACAAGTGTACTACATGGTCGTTATAAAACTCTATTTCACCATAAAGTTTGCCTTTTTTAATTTCAAACTCTATACCTGCATTGAATTTATAAGAGGTTTCCCAAGTAAGACTGGGTTCTGCCTTAGAGTTCCACAATATACCTGGCTGATTATCAAAATTATAAATATTATACATATCATAGTAATTGTAATTTCCGATTTGGTCATTACCGGTAGTACCAAAACTTGCTTTAATTTTTAAGTTGTTCAACCATTTTCTTGTAGTAGCCATAAAAGTTTCTCTATGGACATTCCAAGAAGCACCTAATGCGGCAAAAACCCCATATTTATGCCCTTTATCAAAGTAAGAAGAGCCATAAACAGATCCGTTAGCTAATAAAAAGTATTTTTCGTCAAAGTTATATCTAAATTCGCCCATATAGCTTTCTGCCCTATAATCCCCATAAGAATCTGCAATAGCAACCATCTGAACAGCATTAGACAAACTCAAATCATAAGGTTTCATTAATTGAGCCTTGTGAGATTCGGAAATACCTTGTTCTTGATTTCTAAAATTATGTCCCAACATAGCATCAAAATTGTGAACATCACCAAATGTCTTACGGTAAGAAATTTGTTGGTGTGTAGTAAAATCAAGATAAGTTTGATTAATTTCAGCTATACGTCCTACTCCCTCTGCATCTCCGTTATAATAATTGTCTAACTCCATAGATTTGGAATACAGAAAGTTGTATCCATTTGTAATAGTAATCACAAGGTCTTTTATAAACTCAAACTTAAGCACATTAGATAATGCCACATTATGAGCCTGAGAATAACTTCTATCCAATCTAAGAGCTCCTGCAGGGTTGGTTCCCGGCTGGAAAGGTCTAACATATCCTACATATTGACCAAAGTCATACTTATTACCTCCGGTATAAGGGTCATAAACAATACTACCGTCTGCATTATGTTGGAAAACAGGATAAATAGGCGGAATTGAATTTACGAAGTAAAATCCGTTATTAGCAGCAGTCGAACTTTGACCAACATCATTCATTGTAAAATAGGCATACTGCATTTTAAAATTAGCATTAATCCATTTTTTGGGCGAATAGTCTATATTAGACAAAGCAGATAATCTCTTAAAATCCGATTGAATATAATATCCTTCGTCATTAGTGAAATTTACGGAAGTATAATACGTTGTTTTATCAGAACCTCCTGACATCTTAATTCCGAAATCATATTTTTTACCTACATGGAATATATGGTCTTTCCAACTTTCAGGTTCATATATTTTTTCAACACCATCTATAAACTTACCTGTATTAGGATCTATAATTGAGGTTGTTTTCCACAAATTATAATTGCTTGTCATACCGAGTCTGCCAAACAATTGAGAGTTTGCCCAACTTCCCGCAGCAGCATGATTTGCACCCAGTACTTGAACTGCTGTATTATATAGACCTAACCATGACATTTCCATATACTGTTCGGGACTTGTAATAACATCATGCATAGGCAAAAGTCTTAAATTTGCTCCAAATTTTGCATCTACTTCAATTTTTCCTTCCGAACCGGCAGTACCTTTTTTGGTAGTAATAAGTATTACACCATTAGAGCCTCTTGCTCCATACATAGAAGTAGCGGTAGCATCTTTCAGAACGGTAGTAGAAACTATATCTGACGGGTCAATTGCAGATATATCACTACCATAAGGAACACCGTCAACAACATACAAAACTCCTCCGCCCGCATTTAACGAAGCAGTACCTCTAATACGTACAGAAGAAGCAACACCCGGCTGACCTGTTGTAGTAGCTATCTGTACTCCGGCAAACTCACCCGCCAAAGCCTTAGTAACATCCGTAGGACTCTTTTTTTCGATTGTTTCGCTGGTAACAGTCTGAGCCGCACCCACATAACCTTTACCCATTTTTGTACCCATGGCAACTTGGATTTCGGCAGTAGCAAGTACTTCACTGTCCAATACCAAACGAACAACCATACCGTCACGGGCTGTAAGATCCTGAGATTTGTAGCTTGTTTGAGTAAATCTTAGCGTATTGTAACCTTCGGGTAAAGTTACGGTAAAATCGCCATTTTCATCAGTAGACGTACCAGTCTGTGCCCCGACAACTTCTACGGCAGCCCCTATAATAGGGTCGCCCGACTCGCTGTCCAAAACTTTACCAGATATGGAACGTCCTTGTCCAAATACAGCAGATACTCCTATCAAGAATAATGCTGTCAATAAAACAGAAAACTTTCTCATAAATTAAAAACTTTGTTTGTTATTAAAAATTTGTAAATTATATTTTTTATTTATTGTATTCTAAACAATGAATATAGATTTTATCGACTTATCAAACGTAAAGGTAAATGTTTTTAATCTATAAAAAAAAACTTTTACTCAAAAAAGTGTCTTTTTTAACACTTGAAATTAACTTGATACGACGTAAAGAGATTTTTTGCAAAAAAATCCTCACTAAAACCTTTAAATTTAACAATTATCGGACCTTATCGATACTATAAACCCACAAATTAACAGTTAATTTGCAGGAGCGGGGAGTTCCATTTCTCCTTGTTGGTTTTGTGTAGCTCCTTGTTGTTCAACCTGTTTGGTATCGACTGCCGAAATAGAATCTCTATTGTGACCACTCGAAATCATACGAGCAGAGAAGATACTCAAAACAATAATAATTGCTATAAGTATCCATGTTAGCTTCTCAATACGGTCGGTTGTCTTCTTTACACCAAAAACCTGATTGGCAGAAGCAAAGCCGGCAGCAAGCCCTCCGCCTTTCGAGTTTTGAATCAAAACCACAAATGTCAAAATAACAGCCGCAATAACAATAAGTATGGTCAAAAACTGAATCATTTTACTAAATTTTTTAAAATTTTATTTATAAATTAATTTATTTCAAGAAAGTATAAACAGTTTACAATTAGATATTTAATCCCTAAAATTAAGAATTGTTTCCAAATATTTTATCTGAAATGCAAAGTAAGCACTTTTTTCCGAATTATTCAAATTTATTTTACGCATAATCTTAAGTGCTTCAAAAAAACGTCTCTCCGCAATAAGGCTCTTAACTCTCTGCTCATCGTCAATATCCTCTCTATTCAATTGTTTGGATATCTTCTCCAAGCGAGCTTTTTTGAGTTTATTTGCCAACTCTCGAAGCGAATCCTTAGATACATTCGAACTCTCAAGAGCAAAATAATCGGAAGAGATAATACCCGTATCGTAAATATGCGACAAATTAGGCTTATTATCAATCTCATTGATAAAGAAATAGGCAAATACACGATCCGAAAAGAATACGGACGAACTCTTCAACTCACTATCAAACAATTCTTTGTCTCTCTTTTTGAGCTCTCTTAAATAAATAAGTCTCACCATCTCCAAATAAGGAAAACGATGCAATAGACGTTTTAAGGCAAACAAATCTATTGGAGAGCCATCGCCTACAACAATATTATTAAACTCTAAAATATCCATTATCAAACACTTACCATGATGCCACCGTAGCATTAAAAATCTGGTCAACTATCTCATCGACCATTTCACTAACAAGCTGCCCCTGAACACTTTCGAACGAAGTAGTGGCAGGAAATTCTTTCTGAGCCGAAAAATTGCGTTCAAAGTCTTCTTGCGAGTTTTTGGTATTCGAAAACCTTACGCTCACACTCATTATCAAACGTGTCTGAGCCGACAATCCATCTGACCCGACAGCAAGCTGTTGCAAAGAATACCCAACGATGGCCCCCTCAATATTATAGTCGCCATTCTGTGGCACTATCTGCAACCGTGTTTGATTGGCATAAGCATTTTTAAGTTTATCATTAAATTCCTGATAAAGAGGCGGATATACCAAAGCCGCACGGTTTTGAAAGTCTCCGATAGCGATAGTTTTATATATAGAGTAATCGAGCTTAGCATTATTAAGCTTATAAGATACTCCGCACGAAGATATTATAAAATAAGATATTATTATTGCCAAAAATAGACTTAAATATTTTATTTTCATAAAACTATTAATCAATTTATTTAAAATTAATATTCTCCAAATCATACTCTTTGATTTTGCGATAGAGAGTTCGTTCCGAAATTTTTAGGTCTTGTGCGGCATACTTACGCTTACCTCTATGGCGTAGCAAAGCCTTGATTATAGTATCTTTCTCTGCATCGTGGATAGCCAACGACTCTTCGATATACTCTTCGGTATCCTCTATGTTGGAGTCGTCAGAGAGTTTCGATGTTTTGTGTTGAGTAACATGTGGAATAATATCAATAACCTCCTCTGTTTCGGGTTTATGAGTAATAATAGAAGGTTGAGGAATAACATTTCCATAATTGGCTACATCTACAGTACCATTCATTATGCTGTTAACCAATGCTTTGAGGTCTGTTATATCTTTTTTCATATCGAAAAGCACCTGATACAGGATATCTCTTTCGGTATTAAAACTCTTTGTATCGACATAATTGCCTCCATTGGCAATTATCGGCAAAAAATTATTGTTGTCGGGCAAATATTTTTTTAAGGTAACTTCGTCAATCTCACGATTTTGCTCGATAACAGATATTTGCTCGGTAATATTTTTCAATTGACGTATATTGCCTTTCCAATAGTAGTTGGTAAGAGTCTGTTGAGCTGCTTCGGTAAGCCTTACGGGAGGCATCTTGTAGTTTTCGGCAAAATCGGCAGCAAACTTTCTGAAAAGCAGTGTGATATCCTCCTTTCTTTCACGCAACGACGGGATATGAATAGGTACCGCATTGAGGCGATAATATAAATCTTCGCGAAAACGACCTTGCGAAATAGCCTGAGGAATATCCAAATTGGTAGCTGCCACCACCCGTACATCTGTCTTTTGAACCTTAGACGAACCTACACGCATAAACTCGCCGGCTTCGAGCACACGAAGCAATCTGACCTGTGTTTGAAGAGGTAGCTCGCCGACCTCATCAAGGAAGATAGTACCTTTGTCGGCTACTTCAAAATATCCCTTACGGTCAGAGGTAGCGGAGGTAAAAGAGCCCTTTTCGTGTCCAAAAAGTTCGGAATCGATGGTTCCTTCGGGGATAGCTCCGCAATTGACCGCAATATATGGGCTGTGCTTGCGATGAGAGTATTGATGTATTATTTGAGGGAAAAACTCTTTGCCCACACCGCTCTCGCCTGTTATCAGTACAGACAGCTCGGTATTGGCAACTTGTACCGCAATATCAATAGCTCTGTTCAACAAAGAAGAATTGCCTATTATATTAAATTTTTGCTTAATCGACTGTATATTATTAGATTCCATTTTTGCATTATGTCGCTTTCTATATCTTTGTTTTTTTGTTGATGAATAAAAAGTATGACAAAATTACACATTTTATTTCTAAATATCAAAGAATATAAAAATTTTAAGTATTTTTGAAAAAAATTTTTATGAGAAAAAATCTTTGGTATAAACTATTAATATTACTGTTTTTATCGGTAGCAGGACTCATTATTACATCTTTATCGTCCGTTTTGTTGTATAAATACAGCAATTGCACAGAAGACAATATTCTGAAAATCAGCCTATTAATTCAACAAATATTTGTTTTTGCCCTCCCTGCCATTATAGCTGCCAAGTTAGCTTTTGGTAACGTCAAACAATCTTTATTATTAGATACAATCAAAAGTAAGGGTGTATTGTGGGCAATACTGTTTATAATAATTGCAATACCGGCAATAGACACATTGGCACAGCTAAACACAAAAATACACTTCCCAAATTTTTTGAGCGACATAGAGACTTGGATGCGAGAAACCGAAGCACAAACAAACGCTATTACCGAACGGCTATTATCTGTAATCACTATCAAAGGACTAATTACAAACATTTTAATAATAGCTTTGGCTGCCGCCATATCCGAAGAGTTGTTGTTTAGGGGTTTTTTACAAAGGATTTTTGAAGAGAAATTCAATCACCACGTAGCTATATGGACAACCGCATTTATATTTTCGGCAATTCACTTTCAGTTTTTAGGGTTTATACCGCGCATGCTGTTAGGAGCCTCTTTCGGTTATATGGCAGTATGGAGTCGGTCGTTGTGGGTACCTATTATAGCCCACTTTCTAAACAACGCAATCGGAGTAGTCGCTGCATATCTAAACAACAACCAAATAGTCGATATCGAACTCGAAAATTTCAGCTATACGGCAGGAGCTATTTCGTTTGCCATTTCAATACTTATTATGTACATAATGAGGCGAAGCGGTAAATCAAAATAAGTGAGACATACAATATCAGCTTATTGTCTCACTTATTAAAATCCGATGAGTAGAGTAGTGTGCCAGAAAAAAGGCAACCTCAATAATGTATCAAAGAGGTAACATCAATATCTTTATCAAAGGTCTTTGCCCCCTCCAAAAAATCCAACTCTACAAGAAAATTCACATAAATCTTCTTCACTTTAAACAGTTTTACCAAGTCGCAAGCAGCTTTCATCGTGCCTCCGGTTGCAAGCAAATCGTCGTGTATAAGCACCACATCTTCTGCCGTAAGAGCATCTTTATGAAGCTGTATAACATCTTGCCCGTACTCTTTACCATAACTTATCTCATAAGTTTCGGCAGGCAGTTTGCCTTTTTTGCGAATAGGGACAAACCCCACTCCAAGCCTATTGCCCAATATGGGAGCCATTATAAAACCGCGACTCTCGATACCGACAACCTTAGTAATACCTTTGTCTTTATATAGCCTGTACATTTCGTCCTCAAAAAACTTCATACACTCGGCGTTCTTGAAAGCCGTAGTCAAATCTTTAAAAACAATCCCCTTTTGAGGAAAATCATACACATCTCTAATATGTGCCATTACGCCTTCTATTGTCATTGCTGTTATTTTGTGTTATTATATTATCATTGTTTCACGTGAAACATTTTATTTTATCAATTAAAATTATCTGCCGAGCATCACCAACAAAACATTAATGTCGCTCGGGGAGACTCCCGAAATGCGAGACGCTTGACCTATTGTTTGGGGCAGGTGTTTTTTTAGCTTTTGCTTTGCCTCTGTCGAGAGTGATTGTAGCTCGTCGTAGTTAATATTTTTGGGGATTTGGACGTATTCGAGCCTGCTTGTTTTGGCAGCAATCATTCTCTCTCTGTCGATATATCCGCTATATTTTATCTGTATCTCCGTTTCCTCCAAAATCTCCTCTCTTCTTCTCGCATCTACTTTCGATATGGCTTCCCTTAGGTCTGCAAAAAGCTCAACAAATGAGTTGATGTATATATTGGGCCTCAAAAGCAAATCATATAGTTTTGTTTTTTGAGAAATTGGAGTAGAGCCTGCGGAGGTCAAACAGTCGTTTATTTCGCAAGGCAATACGGTTTTTTGTTTTAGCCACGAAATGAGGAATTCTATATTTTCGGTTTTTGTCTCCAACAGTCTTTTCCTTTCGACAGAGGCAAGTCCTATATCGAAAGATTTTGGAGTCAGACGATTGTCGGCACTGTCTTGGCGAAGAAGTATGCGATATTCCGAGCGAGAAGTGAACATACGATACGGCTCGTCGACTCCTTTCGTGGTAAGGTCGTCTATAAGTACTCCTATATAGGCTTCGTCGCGAGAAAGCACAAACTCTTTGCCTCCGAAGCAATTAATGTGGGCATTGATGCCTGCTATCAAACCCTGTCCGGCAGCCTCTTCGTATCCGGTAGTGCCGTTTATCTGTCCCGCAAAAAACAGGTTTTTTATGATTTTGGTCTCCAACGAAGTTTTGAGCTGCACAGGGTCGAAATAATCGTATTCAATAGCATATCCGGGACGGTAAATTCGGGCATTTTCCAACCCCTCGATTGTATGTAGAGCACTTATCTGAATATCTACGGGCAAAGAAGACGAAAATCCGTTAAGATAATACTCTTGAGTGGTTTCTCCTTCGGGTTCTACAAAAAGCTGGTGCGATATTTTGTCGGCAAATGTTACTATTTTGGTTTCTATGCTTGGGCAATACCTCGGTCCTATACTCTTTATCTGTCCATTGTATAACGGAGAATCTTCTATGTGTCGTCTTAGAATTTCGTGAGTGTATTCGTTGGTATGGGTAAGAAAACAAGAGCGTTTTGTGAGACTGTTTTTTTCTCTTATCAGATACGAAAACTTATGAAAGTCGTCTTCTCCCTTTTGCTCTGTCATTTTCGAAAAATCTATCGAATTTCCGTTAATTCGCACAGGAGTACCGGTCTTCATACGTTCGGACACAAAGCCGATAGCTTTTAGTTGTTCGGTAATTCCATAAGAGGCAATCTCGGATATACGTCCTCCTGCAATTTGCGTTCGTCCAAAGTGCATCATTCCGTTTAGAAATGTGCCTACGGTAAGCACCACGCACTTCGCTCTAAACTCACAGTTAAGACGTGTTTTTACTCCAACAACGGTATTGTTTTCTATCAGAATTTCCGTTACACTATCTTGCCAAATATCGAGATTTCGACAAGAGTCGAGCACCTCTCTCCATCGTTGTACATATTTGGCTCTATCCGATTGTGCACGAGGGCTCCACATAGCAGGTCCCTTTGAGCGGTTCAACATACGAAACTGTATAGCAGTATCATCGGCAACAACACCCATATATCCGCCCAAAGCATCAATCTCACGCACTATCTGACCTTTGGCAATACCACCAACAGCAGGGTTACAACTCATCTGAGCCACTGCGTTCATATCTATTGTTATAAGCAATACTCGCGAACCCAAATTGGCAGCAGCAGCCGCTGCCTCACAACCTGCATGTCCTGCCCCTATAACGATTATGTCGTAATTCGTAACCATTCTGCAAAGATAATGATTTTTTTATTCTCACCGAAAAGAGTCAAATCTCTTTGCGGAACGCCTTGATTTGCAACCTTATAAGCAAAAACGATAGTATGATAGACAAAGCATCTGATGCAGGCATAGCAACCCAGACTCCGTTTATTCCGAAATATTTTGGCAATATAAGCAAAAACGGAATGAGAAATATAACCTGACGTGTCAAAGACAAGAATATGGCTTTGCCTGCCTTACCTATACTCTGAAAAAAAGTGGAAACCACTATCTGGAACCCTATCAGCGGATAGAATATAAATACTATACGCAACCCGGTTGTTGATTTGGCAATAAGTTCTTGATTGTTTGTAAATATCGATACTATACTTTGTGGAAAGAGTTCTGCTACCAAGAAACCAATCGTCATCACTATTGTTGCAAATACGACCGATTTTTTGAGCACTTCCAAAACACGGTCGTAGAGTTTGGCTCCGTAGTTGTACCCTGCAATGGGCTGCATACCCTGATTCAATCCAAATACTATCATTACAAACAACATTGCCACACGATTGACTATGCCGAAGGCTCCGACAGCGAGGTCGCCACCGTATTCGAGCAATCCCTGATTGATAATGATAACAATAACCGACGATACGGCATTCATCAAAAAAGGAGACATACCTATTGTTATCGAGTCGAGTGCTATCTTTCGGTCTATACGTAAATTGCTCCGCGATATAGTCAGAAAATTGTCTTTCTGACGAAAAAAGTGCAACTGCCACATAAGAACCACCACCTGTGAAATAATGGTAGCAATAGCACTTCCACGCATTCCCCAACCAAATACAAATATAAACAGCGGATTCAATACAGCATTGACTACAACTGTCATAATAGTAGCCTGCATAGCTTTCATAGGCTCGCCGGAGGCACGTATAACGGCATTGAGGCTAAAATATAGATGGGTGATGATGGTTCCGCTTACTATTATCTGCATAAAATCATAGGCGTATGGCATTGTTTCGTCGCTTGCACCAAAAAAATAGAGTATCGGACGTAAAAATATAAGCACAGGTATAGTAAACAATACCCCAAGTATCAATATCAAAAGAAAAACATTGCCAACTATCTTATTTGCACTATCATAGTCTTTTTGTCCGAGCCTCATAGATAGAAGAGCCGAAGCCCCTACACCTACCATCGTGCCTAAAGCCGCCGATAGGTTCATCAGGGGGAAAGTGATGGCAAGCCCCGAAATAGCCAAAGCACCCACACCATGCCCTATAAAAATACTATCCGTAATACTGTACAAAGCAGAGGCTGTAGTAGCAATAATAGATGGTATGGCATATTGCATCAACAATTTGCCAATATCTTTGGTACCAAGTTCGATAGGACTACTTTTCACTTTTTTCAATTTTTTATCACACAAAAGTATAAAATTCTTTTCAAACAAAAAGAGGTTACTTTTTTAGGGCAACCTCTTTTTGTTATTAAAAACGGATTTTTACCAAATCAAAGCTCTTTTGTCGGGAGCAAGATACATTTTATCACCCTCCTTTAATTTGTAAGTTTCGGCAAAAGCATTGATATGAGGTAGAGTAGCGTTTACTCTCCAACGTCCGAGCGAGTGTACGTCTTCTTTGGTAAGACGTATTATCTCTTCGTCTCTTATATTACCTGCCCACACCTGCGCATAAGCTATAAAGAAACGTTCGGCAGGCGTATATCCATCCATCTGGCCACCATTTACCAATCCCTCTTCAATGGCTTTTTGCATAGCAGTAAACGAAATATTGACGCCGCCATTATCGGCTATATTTTCGCCAAGAGTGAATTTTCCGTTGGCAAACGTACCTTTGATTACCTCAATGCCGTTAAACCAATCTACGAGTATCTGAGTGCGTTCTTGGAAGTTTTTGTCATCTTCTTTGCTCCACCAATTAACCAAATTACCTTTTTTGTCATAGTTTCTTCCTTGGTCGTCAAATCCGTGCGACATTTCATGTCCTATTACCACACCAATAGCACCGTAATTTACAGCATCATCAGCCTTAGCATTGAAAAAAGGAGGTTGAAGAATACCTGCCGGGAAACAAATTTCGTTGGTAGTAGGATTGTAGTACGCATTAACCGTTTGTGGGTTCATTCCCCATTCCGTTTTATCTACGGGTTTTCCTATTTTTGCATTTTCGTATGCAACCTCAAATTTCGATGCCTCCTCCACGTTTTGGTAATACGATTTGGATTTGTCTATCGTAAGACCCGAATAATCTCTCCATTTGTCCGGATAACCTATCTTCACTATGAAAGCATCGAGTTTTTCGTAAGATTTCTGTTTGGTAGAGTCTTGCATCCATGTATTTTGTCCGATACGCTCTTTTAGGGCTATCTTCAAGTTGTCCACAAGGTGCATCATACGTTTTTTCGACTCCTCGGGGAAATATTTTTTTACGTACATCTGTCCCACAGGCTGTCCGAGATATGTCTCTACAACCGAAGATATGCGTTTCCAACGAGGACGTTGCTCTTTGATACCCGACATTGTCTTGCTATAAAAATCGAAGTTGGCATCAACAAACGCTTTGCTCAAATATGGAGCTGCCTCAGAGATAGCTCTTGTGGCAAGATAGTTCTTTACCGTATTAAAGTCGGCTCTTTGCAGAATACCATTAAGATTTTTCAGATATTCGACCTGTCCGACATTTACTTTTTCGAGTTTAAGCCCCAATGATTTGGTATATTCATCAAGGTTTATTACGGTCAATATCTTTTTAAACTCCTCAAAAGTCATTACATTTTTGGTCGCAAACGGATTTCTCAAAGTATTTTTATCCATAAACGCCTTTGCCAACTGTGTTTCGAAAGCAAGTATTTTCCGTGCAGTCTCTTCCTCTTTGCCCTCTATGCCGGCAATATTATTATAACCCGATATCTTGATAAGAGTAGTAAGGTAATTTACATACGCTTCTCTCTGAGGTTTGAATGTGTCTTCGAGATAATAGTCTCTATCTCCGATACCAAGACCCGTCTGCCACACCCAAGCTATACACTGTTCGCTATCGTCCGGATTGGCATTGCCAAAAAGACCAAAAAACAGATAAGACCCACTTGAAGCTATCTTCGACAGATAAGCAGTAAGGTCGTTTATACTCTTGAGCTCATTTACGGTTTTCAATCCCGCAACAATAGGTTCGGCTCCCTGCTGTTCGATAGCCACCGAATCCATACCCATATTGTATAGGTCGCCGATTTTCTGTTCGATAGAACCTTGTGTATTCTCTTTGGCAGCAATTTCTTCTATAAGACTTTTGATTTGTTCGCGATTATCTTCACGAAGTTTGTCGAAAGTACCGAAACGGGCATATTCGTCGGTCAAAGGATTTTTTGCCATCCAACCTCCACAGGCATACTGATAAAAATCCTCCGAAGGCAATACGGTTGTGTCAAGATATTCGGGATTTATCCCCGAAACAAGTTGCTCTTCTGCATGTTTCTTACCTCCACAAGAAGAAATCAACGCCGCAGTTCCAATCATCATAACAATTAATGGTTTTTTCATTTTTTTTCTGTTTATAAATTAATTTTTTTACTGTCTGATTTCAGATTTATATATTAGGATATATGTTTGTAAATCGGTCCGGTATAAAGTTTTTCTTATATCATTTGTGCAAAATATTTGTAATATATGATGATAATTGCAATACCTCCGCTACAAGCGGCAAATCCAACTGCCCCAGCCGATATATCTTTTATAAACCCTATACGTTTGTCGTAATTAGGCTGTATGTAATCACAGATTTTTTCGACAGCGGTATTCAAAGCTTCGGCTGTCAAAATCATACCGCAACACACAGTCTGTACAATCCATTCTGTAGTAGATATATCGAAGTATATACCAAGACCTACAAAAGCCAGAAATATAAATGTTTGTACAATTGCAGAGGGTTCGCCGGTAATCAAAAGCCACATACCCTTGAATACGTATTTAAGGCTTAATACCCTACCTTTAACAAATTTATTCATAACCTCTGTTATTTGTTTAATTACTATAAGTTTCAATAGGCAAAATTAGAAATAAATTTTGATTTAATCGTTAAATTTGTATCAATGTTCGTACTCATCGACATAATATATGGCTATAATTTAGTAATTTGTAATTCATAATAATAGTTTTGTCTCCTTGTATATGTAAAAAATATGTATTATGAAAAAGATAAATCCTATTCCGATTGCAGTATTAAATATTTATCCCTGTTCGATACAAAAAGAAGAGGAGCGAACACCTGCTCGCCCCTCTTAGTTCTTATCTGTTATAAAACTATTCCTTTATCATCACTTTTTCACTATCTTATCTCTTGCTATGCCTTTGGCTGTATCTACCGCAACAGTATAGACACCTTCGGGCAGGTGAGCAAGGCTGATTTGGGTGGTTCGGGTGGCAGAGGCAACCTCCATACCGCTCATATTATATACCTTTATCGTGCGTACTTCGCTTTCTACCTCTATGTGTAGCACATCTGCCACAGGATTTGGGCAGAGGGTTAGAGTGGCAACCGATACATTATTCAAAGAGGTTTCGGGGCAGGTAAAGTTGGTGTTATTTATGACTTTGAAGCCGTCATAATCCATTACACTCCAGTTTTTGGCAGTAGCTATCGGGGTACGGCAACCGTCAGTACCGGGGTTGGTAGTAGCACCGTCTTTGATATAAACACGGGCATCAACGCTTGCCTGTTGCTGTGGCAGCGATCGGAAGAGGGCATCAAGGGCACAAGCATCGAGTTGATTGTCGTCGCAGTATATCCAATTTATATTACCGGCACCGTTTACGTTAAGTGAAGTAAGAGCATTGCCATAGCAACGCAATTCGAACAGTGTAGTATGCCCCGAAGCATCGATGGCAGTGATTTTACTCTTGTTTCCACGGCAGTTAAACGCGTCGAGGTCGCCATAGATGGTCATTGTTGTACCGTCTGAGGTGAACTTTTGGAAGTCCGTAGGCGTAGTCCCCACACTAATATCTTGGGTATTGCTACCACTGACGATACGCACAGGAGTAGCATCGGCTACTGCCCGAAATTTGAACTCTATCTGCTCCCCACTAAGGACGGTAAGAACAATCTTGTTGTTCAAGTTTACTGTCTGTGCCTGCACTGTGGTTACGGCACTCATCACTATCGCCGCTAAAAGGGCGATTCCTTTCATTTTTTGTGAAAATTTTTTAATCATAATATTGAAACTATTTTAGTTATTAAAATTATTGAAATATTTATTTTTTTACTCGTCGAGATATAACTGTTTATTTAATTCATATCGGCCTATCGAAAAACCTCCATTTCGATACCCATATTTTCGCGGCAAAATTACAAATTTGTCAAACACTTGTCAATACTCAAAAATTGTTATTTTTTAAACACTGATTATAAGCCGATTAAACTTATTACTTTTGCTACATTGCAGTTTTCATACCTAAAATTAGGTATAGATTTTAGTGGTGTAAAAAAGGGGAGAAAATTATTTTTTCGTCGAAAACAGATTTTTTTAGTCATTAGTGTTAGTTATTGCTTTATCTTACGGTTGTCTGCTTTGTTGTTAGGTTTGGGGTTTTAGTTTTCGGTTTATTTCGGGGCAGACATTCCAAGAAAGTATCAGCTTCTCAAAAAACTAACTACTAATCGGTGTGAATCTTCGTTATAATGTCGATTTTTTTTATAGAATTTTTCACTAAGTTATAAAATATTCAAAACCACAACCAAAAACTATTAAAGAATTGGTTATCTTTGCAACTCAATAATTATTCAAAATCGAACGATATGAAAAAATCAGGTATTGTAGTGGTAGCTCTTTTGGTTCTAATTCTGATAGCCTGCGGAGCAGGGAAAAAAACAAATAAAGGCAACGAAACCGAAAACGTCCAAAAACAGAGTATCGATGTGCCCGTATTCAACGCCGATTCGGCATACGGTTTTGTAAAACGGCAAGTCGATTTCGGACCGAGAGTGCCAAACACCAAAGCTCACGCCAAATGCCTCGAATATCTGCAAGAGAAACTCGAAAGCTATGGTGCCGAGGTAACGATACAAAACGGCAAAGGCACGCTGTACAACAACAAAAGTATTGATATTAAAAATATTATAGGTTCGTTCAATCCCTCTGCCACACACCGCGTAATGCTCGCCGCCCATTGGGACTCTCGACCTTATGCCGACCAAGACCAAGACGCTACAAAACACAAAACACCGATACTCGGTGCCAACGACGGAGCAAGTGGCGTTGGCGTACTACTCGAAGTAGCCCGCAACCTCGCTGCCATACCTCAATCTATCGGGGTGGATATTATCTTTTTCGATGTCGAAGACTACGGCGAGCCTGCTTTCCACAACGGCAAACACAGCCAAGACGGTGGTTGGTGCATCGGTTCTAAGTATTGGGCTAAAAATCCTCATATAGCCGACTATAAAGCCAACTACGGCATACTACTTGATATGGTGGGAGCTCCAAGTGCCAAGTTTTACAAGGAACTATACTCTATACGATATGCCAAATGGGTAGTGGATAAAGTGTGGAAAAAAGCCATAGAGTCCGGCTTTGACGGATATTTCGTAAATAGAAACGGAGGTATGGTTATAGACGACCATATACCTGTAAACGAAATACGCAATATTCCGATGATAGACATAATTCATTACGACCCAAATACCGAAAGCGGTTTCAACCGTCATTGGCACACCGTAAAAGACGATATAAACAATATCGACCGCAATACGTTGTATGCTGTGGGTCAAACTGTTATAAACGTAATTTTCGACTATTAAAAACCGTATCATTATCAACCGTTTTTACAAATCGTTTTATTATAAAAACAAATGACCGAACTTCAACTGACACTATCGCCCGAACAGGCTGCCGATAATCATTTTATTAAAACAAAAATAGCCAAAACACTAAACATCGGCATCGAACATATTACGAGTTTTAGGATTCTACGCAAATCTATTGATGCACGAGGGCGGTTTCCTTTGATAATAGTTCAACTCGCCGTATTTATTGACGAAGCCGAAAACGATTACATCTATCGCAACGAATTTAATTATCAGAATGTTGCAAACCGAAAAGAGATAATAGTAGTAGGTTCGGGTCCGGCAGGACTTTTTGCCGCTCTCAGACTGATAGAACTCGGCTTCTGCCCGATAGTAATAGAGAGAGGCAAGAATGTACACGAACGCAAAATAGATGTCGCCAATATCAATCGTAACAAAGAGCTTAACGAGGAGTCGAACCTATGTTTCGGCGAAGGCGGAGCCGGTACATTCTCCGACGGCAAACTCTATTCGCGTTCAAACAAACGCGGAAATATCGGTCGAATACTCGAAATATTCCATCTGCACGGAGCCCAAGACGAAATACTCTACGACGCACACCCACATATCGGAACAGACGTACTATCGGTGGTTGTAGAAAATATACGCAATACCATTATCGACTGTGGCGGGCAAATTCTGTTCGGAACAAAGGTCGTCGATATACTCATCGACAACGATAGTGTAAAAGGTGTGAAACTTGCCGACAATCGCACATTAAATTCCGATTATGTGATACTTGCCACAGGACATTCGGCACGCGATATTTACCAAATGCTACACGAAAAACAGATAGCAATAGAAGCGAAAGGATTTGCTATGGGCGTAAGGGTCGAACATCCGCAAGAGTTGATAGACAAAATACAATACAAAGGGTACAAAAACAAATTTTTGCCGGCAGCCTCGTACAACCTCGCATCACAAGTAAACGGCAGAGGTGTGTACTCTTTTTGTATGTGTCCGGGTGGTATGATAGTACCTTCGGCAACCGAACATAAACAGGTGGTGGTAAACGGTATGAGTGCTTCGCATCGCAATTCGCCTTACGCCAACTCCGGTATCGTGGTAGAACTTCATCATCAAGACTTCACCGAATTTCACCAATATGGCGAACTCTGCGGCTTATATTTTCAGAGACAACTCGAAAATTTGGCTTACGTAAACAATGGCGGACAAAATAATAAAGCTCCCGCTCAACGCCTCGACGACTTCGTAAAAGGAAAATTGTCGGCAAACCTTCATCAATCGTCATATCTGCCCGGTACCATATCATCGCCGATGCACTTTTGGTTGCCCGAATTGATAAGAAAATCTCTGCAAGAGGGATTCAAACAATTCGATAAAAAGATTAAAGGATTTATCACTTCGGAAGCCGTTATATTGGGCGTAGAATCGCGTACCTCATCGCCTGTGAGAATACCTCGCTACAAAGATACTCTGCAACATATTCGGATAAAAGGACTATATCCCTGTGGCGAAGGAGCAGGCTATTCGGGTGGTATTACCTCTTCGGCAATGGATGGTGAGCGAGTAGCCGAACAGATAAAATTTGATAGTATGAGTAAATAAATAGTTGTTTAATATTTGAAATAAGGAAGAACGAAAGATAACGTTTATACAAAAACGGCATTTCGTATAAATGAAAAGATAACGTTTATACAAAAACGGCATTTCGTATAAACGAAAAAAGTGTCTGTTTTTTTTCTACGTTAATAAAATTAAGATAGAGATTATTACAAAGATATTTTTAGAACAAACATAAACTTTTCTATGAAAGAACCCCAAATGCCTCTATTACCATACTACCTGCCCGATTGTATCGAGGTCGGTTGCGACGAAGCCGGCAGAGGTTGCCTTGCCGGTGCCGTCTTTGCTGCGGCAGTGATATTGCCTTCGGATTTCGATTGTCCGCAGCTCGATGACAGCAAAAAACTCACCGAAAAACAAAGAGCATCGTTGCGCCACACAATAGAAAATAGTGCTATTGCTTGGGCAGTTGCTCGAATAGATGCAGAGGAAATAGACCAGATAAACATTCTGAAAGCCTCCATCAAAGCGATGCATACGGCTATCGATAACCTAAAAATTACACCTCAACATATAATAGTCGATGGCAACAAGTTTATCAACTACAAAAATATAGCTCACAAAACGATAGTAAAAGGCGATAGCAAGTATATGTCGATAGCTGCGGCTTCTGTCTTGGCAAAGACTCACAGAGACGAGTATATGAGTTATTTACATATTCAATATCCACAATATCAATGGAATATAAATAAAGGCTACCCTACAAAGAGACATCGACAGGCTATCAAAGAGTATGGCATAAGCCCATTACATCGGCGAAGTTTCAGACTTTTGGAAAAACAGATGAATATCTATTTCAATAGTTAAAATTTTTATGAATAACGCTTTAATAAATTGTTAATAAAAAACCTTTTCACAAATAAAATTTTTTATAAAAATATTTCTAACAAAAAAGATTAATAATTTAGATATCAAATAGTTTAAATATCAAATATTTGTATAGTTATTAACAATTTCAACAAAATATATTAATAACAATTCAATTTAAAATTACTTAAAAATAAAAATATAATTATAAAATAGTTGTTTAGACAAAAAAATTTTATTTACCTTTGTAAAAAAAAAAGTGTTAAAGAGTTTTATTTCATTAATTAAAAAATTTATATTCATATGAAACAAAGAAGTATTATTTTTACTGCATTACTTGTAATGTTTGTTGTTGTTGGTTGTAAAATACCAAAAGAATTCATATCCAGTTCGGGATTGAAGGCTACTCCTAACCCTTTGGAACTCAAAGGTGGTCTTATTGAGTGTACTGTAGAAGGAAATTTTCCTGAAAAGTATTTCCGTAAAAACATGGAACTTTCTGTTGTTCCTGTATTGAAATCTACTAAAACAGGTGCTGTACTCAGAGGTCAAGAAAAAGTTTATCAGGGCGAAAAAATTAAAGGTAACAACCCTGTTATCAATTACAAAAAAGGTGGTAAATATGAGCAGAAAGCTATTTTCTCTTATGATTCACAATTTGACCAATGCGAACTCTATTTGGAAGCTACCGTTAAAGTAAAGAAAAAAGTTATCACATTGGAACCTGTGAAAGTAGCCGACGGTCTTATTGTAACTCCTAATTTGATATATTCCAATCCATCGGAATTAGGTTCTAAAGTTATCAAAGACAATTTCGAAAGAGTAAAAGAAGAAAAAGAAGATGCAGAAATCAAATTTTTGATTCAACAAGCTAATGTTCGTGCTACGGAGGCTAAAAACATTAACAATTTGACAGAAAACATCAAGAAAGCAAGTCAAGACAGCAATTTGAATATCAAAAAATTGGAAATTTCTTCTTATGCTTCTCCTGACGGTGGTGTAGAGCTTAACGAAAAACTTGCTGAGGCACGCGAAAACTCTACAAAGAATTATATCAATTCGCAAATGAAAAAACTAAAAGCCGAATTTGATATTTCGGGTACATTTACAGCTCAAGACTGGGAAGGTTTCAAACAACTTATGGATAACTCAGATATTCAAGATAAAGAATTGATTCTTAGTGTTTTGTCTATGTACTCTGACCCCGAACAACGCGAAAAAGAGATTAAAAATCTTTCGGCTGCTTTCACTGAAATCAAAGAAAAGATTTTGCCACAACTTCGTCGTTCGAAAATAACTATGACAAAAGAAATTATGGGTAAATCCGATGTAGAAATCAAAAGACTTGCCCAAGAAGACCCATCTAAATTAGATGCCGAAGAGTTGCTTTATGCTGCTACTTTGTACGACAATTTGGAAAGTCAAAAAGATATCTATCAAAAGTCAATCCAATATTTCCCAAGCGACGTAAGAGGTTATAACAACCTTGGTGTGGTAGAGTACGAACTTGGTAATGTGGCTGCTGCCGACAGAAACTTCTCAAAAGCATTGGAAATTGATGCAAACAATCCTGCTGCTAACCTCAACAAAGCCTCTATACTAATATCGGAAGGAAGACTTGGCGAAGCCAAAACATACCTTGGCAATGCTGCAGGTGTAGGCGAAGAGCTCAACTATGCAAACGGTGCTATTGCCATAGCAGAAGGTGATTATTACAAAGCTGTTACTCTCTATGGAGCTGCCAATACAAACAACTCTGCTTTGGCCAGAATACTGAACAAAGATTATAGCGGTGCAAGAAATATATTGTCTAACATCGAAAAACCTGATGCTAAAACATATTATTTGCAATCTATCGTAGCTGCTCGTACAAACAACGTGAATGATTTGGTAAAATCTGCTACAAATGCTATTAATACAGATAGATCTTATAGAGAAAAATATCTAAATGATTTGGAATTCAGATCGTTTATGTCTAACGAGGCTTTCGCTGCTTTGGTAAAATAATTTTATGTATTTTTTATAAAAAAGTTGCCTCAAATTTTTGGGGCAATTTTTTTTATGTAATTTTGCAAAAAATATTGTATAAGTGAAGATTTTAGACAAAAATAGTATTCTTGATAATGTCCATACTGTAGCAACAATAGGTTTTTTTGATGGTTTCCATCTCGGACATAAATTTTTGCTCAACTCTGTTTTGGATTTTGCCAAAAAAGAAAACAAAAAATCTCTTTTGATTACTTTTAACGAAAATCCGAAGAAATTTTTTAAGCAAAATTATGATATTAGGCAACTTAATACTGTAAATGAGAAGATAGACAAATTATCACATTTCGGAATTGATTACTGTTTGTTGTTGGAATTTACCGAAGAGTTGTCTCGAAAAACCGCTTCTGATTTTTTGAATTTTCTGAAAAAAAACTTTGGACTTTCCGTACTTTTCGTTGGTTATGACCATACTTTCGGTTCGGATAAAATCAAAGATTTCGAACAGATAAAATCTATATCTAACTCTTTGGGAATAGAGGCTTTCAAGTTAGACCAATTCGATGTTGAAAACCAAAAAGTAAGCTCTTCGTTGATACGTCAACTCGTAGAAGATGGCGAAATTGTCGTAGCAAATCGAATGTTAGGGTACGATTACTCATTCAACGGAATAGTTGTAGAGGGTCAAAAGATAGGTAGAACTATCGGTTTTCCGACCGCAAATATTGATGTTTTACCGGATAAACTTTTGCCGCGAAATGGTGTTTATGCCGTAGAGGTCATTGTCGAAAATCAACGCAAAGGAGGAATGCTCAATATAGGAAACCGACCTACATTGTGTGGAATAAACCGAACGGTAGAGGTTAATATATTTGATTTTGAACAATATATTTACGGACAAAGGATAATAGTAGAGATTAAAAAATTTATGAGAGAAGAAAAAAAATTCGATTCATTAAAAAATCTTAAAAATCAGCTTTTTATTGACAAAAAATTGATTACTAATTTCTTAAAAGGCATTTAAAATTTTTCTATATCCTAAAAAATTACTAACTTTGCCTGCATTTTAATTTATTGGATAGAAATGATAAATAGCAAACATTATCATTTGGAAATCAAGTCGTTATCTTTGGGTAAATACTGTTTGGATTTTCATTTGGATGATAAATTTTTTATAGAATCCGGATTTCCTTTCGAAATCGGAGCTGATATTTCTGCCCAAGTAGATATAAATAGACAGAGTGCCAACACTGAGCTGAAAGTATTTCTCAAAGGAAAAATTTTGGTTCCTTGCGATAGGTGTTTGAGCGATATGGTGTTGGATGTAGATAGTAATCAAACTATGAATTTGAAACTTGACACAAACAATAATTTGTTAAACAGTGATGAATTGGAGCTTGATTATAACGAAGGTATTCTAAATCTTGTACCGCTTTTTAATGAGGAGATATTGATAAATATACCGATAAAAAAAGTACACAAAGAGGGAGAATGTAACAAAGAGATGTTGGATATATTCAATAAGTATTCTAAAAAACAAGAGATTAACAAAGAAAATTCGGAGATTGACCCACGTTGGGCAGCTCTAAAAAATATTAGTGATAATTTAAAAAATAATTAGAAATGGCAAATCCAAGAAGCAGACACTCGAGGACAAGACAAGCAAAACGTCGTACTCATTATAAAGCCGTAGCACCGACTTTGGCAGTATGCTCACATTGTGGAGCAATGCACGTATATCATACCGTATGTCCGGAGTGTGGTTATTATCGTGGTAAGCTTGCAATCGAAAAAAAAGAGATTGTATAAAAGCACGAAAACCACAAAAGAAACGCCACCCAAATTTGTTTGGGTGGTTTTTTTTATCCAATTATGAATTATATTAACTTGACCCCTGTTTTTTTTTGGGGAATAGTATTTAACAAAGAAGTGCGGTTTTATCGGGATTGATGGCAGACCAATCGTTTTTCTCCTTTTTTGATGAAAAAAAATGAAAAAATTTTTTCAACCTGTTTTTTCACTGAAATTTTATTTCAGTGGCGTGTTGTAATTTTGCGGTACTGAATTTTTTCGATGCGCATTTATAAAAAGTCAGTAGTAAATCAAAAGTTTAATAATTAATTTAAAAAAAATCAAAAAAAGATGAAAAGATTCGATTTGAATGCTATGGGTGTACAAGAGATGAGCCATAGCGAAATGGTAAAAACAGACGGTGGTATTGGTTTGCTTGCTGTGGCGTTATTATCTGTTATTTCTTCGGTTATCGTTGTAGGTTGTGGTAATAATGTTAATACTGAAAAGAAAGATAGCGATAATAACAGCAATAATGGCGACAAAAACACAGGTAACGGAAACGGTAACAAAGACAACGGAAGCAACAATGGTACAAACAATCAGAAAAAATAGACCATTGTAGTTTTTAATTTAAGAATGAGGGTATATCGTTTTTTGGCATACCCTCGTTTTTTGCTAATTTTGCGAGTTGACAAAATAGAGGTATGAAAAAGAAAAAAAGAGTTTTAATTGTGGGTATATTATTATTTGTACTACTGTGTATAATTGGGATAGATACTTTTTGCTATTGGCTTTTCCCTACAAAAATTACTCTGAAAGACAATTCTATAAAAGAAAACAAAAAACACATAATACTTAAAAACAGCAATCTTTTATGGGATACGGGTTCAAATGGCACATATATCTTTATGGATTTTGGACAGAAAAATTTTCCGGTTGCCATTTCTATTGATTTTGATTATTCTTATAAAATAAAGTTTAACATTGCAAAGTATTCAAATTGCATAGAAATGGATTCTGCAAAACTGCAAAACATCATCTATAAGGATATTGGTGTTTCTGACATACCCCAATGGTACAAAAATGAAAAAAATGGTATTTTAGGGATGAATGTAATAAACAACTACAACTGGATAGTTGATTTTGATAAAAATACTTTGCAAAATTTGCCCAAAACAACAATCTACAACCACACTCCACAATTTACGCTCCGTTACTCAAATGCGATGATACCAAAAACAACTGTTTCGATAGGTGGTGTCAAAATAAAAAATGTATTGATAGATAGTGGTTTTAATTCGGACATTATGCTATTGACGTCTGATATTGAGCAGATTGATAGACATATAAATCCTGACACAATTTATGATACATTTACAAGTGGTATGTTTTCGGACAGAATCCCAAATAAAGCGTATAGATATACGAATATCGAAATAGCTGGAATGTCTTTTGATACAATATCAATTATAGATGGACCTAAGCGACTAATCGGCACAGGCTTTTTCCGTAAGTTCGACCGTGTTTTCTGGGATAGCAAAAATAGAGAGGTAAGGTTTTATAGGGACTGATATTCAAATATATAAGAGATTATTCCTTTGGATATAACAATAACATTTTCGCTAATTTTGCGTGCCAAATAATGGTAGTATGAATAAAAATAGAAAAATCGTTTTAATAGTGAGTTTTATTATCATACTTATAGCAGGGATAATTATTTACTGTTATTGTTTTTTTCCTACACGAGTTGAATTAAAAAACAATTCTATAGACGAAAATAGTAAT
>JBGXXV010000031.1:0-12027 GCA_041814825.1 Bacteroidota bacterium
ACATAAAATACGAAGATATTGACAACACCGAAAACGGCGAGTTTCAAAGCCTTGACACAGTAATACAAGTTAAAAGCACCGACTTCAAGGGCGGTTCGGGCAATTGGAATGCAGGTACTGCTACCAAAGAGATTAATGTTTTGCTAAAACCAAAAGAGTAAACAGGTTATGAGTGTAACAAAAATTTCGTTTCGGAAAAAATTAGCTCTCAATCTTTTTGCCAAATACAAAGCAAATGAGGCTAAAATACACAAGCTCAACTATCTTTTTTGGGAATGTACCCTTCGGTGCAACCTCAAATGCATACACTGCGGTAGCGACTGCAAACAAGACTCTACGGTAAAGGATATGCCTGCCGAAGACTTCTTTGTTGCCTTAGACAAGCTCAACCACATAGTGGAGCCGAACAAAACCATTGTAGTACTCACAGGAGGCGAAGCCCTGCTACGCAAAGACTTGGAGCAAATAGGTTTGGGACTATACCACAGGGGTTTCCCGTGGGGAATGGTTACCAATGGTATGCTACTTAACGAACAGAAAATCAACTCTCTGCTAAGGTCGGGGCTTAGGTCGATTACCGTTAGCCTCGACGGACTCGAAAATAGCCACAACTGGCTCAGAGGCAACTCACGTAGTTTTGCCAACGCAATAAAAGGTATCGAGATATTGGCTCGTACGTCCGATATTGTTTTCGATGTGGTAAGTTGTGTAAATCAGAAAAATTTCGGTGAACTTGATGCACTCAAAGAGCTTCTCATCAGGGCAGGTGTAAGGGATTGGAGAATATTTACCATATTCCCTATTGGCAGAGCCAAAGAGCATCCGGAGCTACAACTCGACCCCAAAGAGTTTAAGAAACTGTTCGACTTTATCGCCACCACACGAAAAGAAGGGAGGATAAAGCTAAACTACGGTTGCGAAGGTTTTTTGGGCAACTACGAACTCGAAGTCCGCGACAGCTTTTTTGCCTGTCGTGCCGGTATCAATGTGGCATCAATACTCGTGGACGGCTCCATATCGGCTTGCCCAAACCTAAGAGCAAATTTCATTCAAGGCAATATATATGACGACAATATCGCCGAAGTGTGGGAAAATCGCTACTCCGTATTCCGCAACCGAAACTGGACAAAGACAGGTATCTGTGCCGATTGCAAATCTTACAAATATTGCCAAGGCAACGGAATGCACCTACACAACAACCAAAACGGCGAACTGCTATTCTGCCACCTCAAACGTATCGAGGAGGGCGAAAAGTTGCTCGCATTATAAAACACAACTGTTGTGGTCTAATTCTCTAATTGTCTTATTGTTTTAGTCAATAATTCTATCTCCGACTTGAGCCTCAACAGCTCTCTTTCGTACTCTTTGATTGTTTTACCCAAATCCGACTTGGCTGAGGTATCGGCGACGGAATACTCTTTTCTAAGTTCCGTCAAAGCATTATATGTTTGAATCGCTTGATTCTCTTTGTTTTGTCTCTCCTTAAATTTATTCAAAGCAACCTCATTGGTAAAGTCGGCATAGCTATGATAAATCTTATCGTCTCTTACAATAAAACTAAATCCATTCTTTTGCGATACGTCGGGCAAACTACCAATCGCCTCGCAACTACTGTCGGTCGCGTGAATGTTATAAATATTATCTCTTAATTTGTTTTTCGCCGGAGTGTTGAACGATTGGTCTAAAAAAAATCCTTTTGCACTGTTTTTCAATCTATTTGTATCGTCCCAAATATTATCCGTAATAGACGAAAGCAATAGAGCAAATGTATAAATAGCCACTTTGCCTGAGGGCAGATATCTATCCGACACAAAGTAGCCTATATTAGAGTAATTGCCGTCCATTACCAACAGATAGTCGTTGAAAGGAGAATTGAACGGTATGCCAATATTGCGAGGTTTTAAGAATTCTCCTGTCGAATTGGGGTGTGACAAAAAAATATCGTATCCACCCAAACTTTCTTGTGGATTGTTTGAGGCAAAATATAGAATAGTGCCGTCAAAATTCAATGAAGGATAGTTTTCGTCATATTCGCTATTGACTCTGCCGGACAAAAGTGTCGGCAGACTCCACCCGGACAAATAATGATTGCTACTATATAAATTTAATCCACCTGTACTGTCGTTTTGAGTAAATATTTTTATATCTTTTTTGCCCGACAAAAAACCAAAAGCCTTATTAGAATGGTTGCTTTCGGACTCTATAAGGTATCCGATATTAGGCTCTTGCGGAAACACTTTAAGCAAATCGGAACTATTGATAACAACACTGTCTATCAACACAACTTCATTAGGATTGTATCCCTCCCAAAGTCTCTGTCCCAACTTTGCTTTATTCAAAAAACTTGCAACCACATTGGGAGCCTCGAAAAAATGCCGATTCGGCTTACTTGCCATAGATTCAAGTACCTCTACGGCAAGCGAAAAGTCATAATTCATAAAATAGGCATCGGCAAGGAGAAATTTAGAGTCCTCCTCTGCTCCCAAATGAATTTTGTCGGTTCTAAAATTTTTGTCGGCAGCAATCTTTATATGCGGGATTGCTTTGTCATAATCACCGTTAAAAAAATGAATCAGTCCCACAAAATAGTTAGCTTCCAAATCATTTTTCTTTTTTTTCAATACAGCCTCAAACTCCGTAAGAGCCTCTTTTCTTTTGTTTGCCTCAAAGAGTTTTATGCCTTTGGCAATAGACTGACCGATAATATTTTGCGATAAAACAATTATTGTTATTAAAACAAATATTTTTTTCATAATCTTCTTTATTAAAGTTCAAACTTGAGTCCGTCTTTTGCCAAAACCGTATTGTCAAAAACCTGTTTTGCCTCTTTCAAAAAAAGTTCATGGTCTTTGTATCTGGCAGAATAGTGACCCAGTATAAGTTTTTTTACGGCGGCTTTTTGTGCTATTGTAGCTGCCTGTATAGCTGTCGTATGAAAGGTTTCTTTGGCTCTCGCTTTGTCTTGCTCCAAAAATGTGGCTTCATGAAACAGACAATCTACCCCTTCTATTTGTGAGATAATTTTTTCGGTATAAACGGTATCGGATATATATGCATATTTTCGAGGTTTGTCGGCAGGCGAAGTAAGCCTTTCGTTTTTTACTACAAAGCCGTCTTTATCCACAAAGTCCGCTCCCTGTTTGATAGATTTCAATTCTTTTATCGGGATATCGAATGCTTCTATCATTGACTTTATCAGATGTCGTTCGCCCTGTTTTTCTTCAAACAAAAAACCGCAAGACGGCACTCTGTGTTTCAGCGGTATCGTGCTAACATACAGCCCTTTGTCTTCGTAAATTATCTCTTTTTTGTGCGGATTTATTTCATTGAATATAATTCTAAAAGAGCTTTCGTCGGTGAAATAATTCAACATAGGCAACATTATCTCTTTCAAATCTTTGTAGGCATGAATGGTCAAATCCGTTTCTCTGCCCAGCATAGCAAGCGTGGATATAAGCCCCACAAGTCCGATGCAATGGTCGGAGTGCAGATGCGAAATAAAGATATTATCGAGTCTTGTTACATTTACCTTATACTGCCCTATTTTTATTTGTGTCCCTTCACCACAATCAATCATATAACGCCTCCCTCGCATCTCGAATACTTGCGATGCGTGAAAATTGTTTTTGGTAGGCAGTGCCGAGCCGCTACCCAAAATTGTGATTTTTATCGGGTCCAAAACAGGTTATTGTTTTTGCATCAAAACCCATGCATCGGGGAACCGTCCCGATATTTCGGATACTTTTCGCTTTGCCTCTTCGTATGTTTTGTAAGAGACCAATATTACACGAAACATTCCTATTTCGTTTGTTACTATAATAGGGTTGTATTCGGGCTTTTGTGCATCTCGGAGATTGATAGCATTTTGTCTTTTGGAAAAACTTCCTATGACTACATTATAGACGCTCAATCTGTTTGCATCGTCGGAAAACTCTGCCCTAAAAGCCTCTTGACGCACTGTCTGCGGAGGCTCCGACGGTTGTGTTTTCGGAGTGGGCTGTTCTACCATTTGAACCGTATTATTTGATTTAACCACTTTGTATGGACCGGCTACACGAGGAACCGAACAAGAGACTAAAAATATTGACAAGCAAACACTTAATCCAACGATTACGTTTTTATTCATATTATTTGATTAATATTAGGGTTAGAAACTATACCTTTGATTTTTTAATATTAATTTTCTGTTTTTGAGCAATGTCGCATAAATACTAAATTAACTCATATCTTGATATGCAAAGATATAATTTTTTTTGAGAAAAAGTGATTTTTTTTTCAAAGAATTAATATAAGTTAATTTTTTTGCTTAAATTTGCATATTTAAATATTTTGAGAAAAAAGTGTAATATTACATTAATTATTCATCTATAAAAATAATAAAATTATGAATTTATTTTTCAAAAAGCTTTTTGGTATCTTAGAGAATACCAACAAAATGGAAGAAAAAGACAATAAACTATTTGCAGAATTCATTCATTATAAAAGGTTTGAACGCTCTGAGGAGTATGCCGAATATAAAAAACTTTTTCAGATAGTAAAATCTGCCGATTTTCAGGAAAAAAGAAAGCAACTAAAAACTATCAAGTATAAAGACACTCAAGAGTATCAAGATTTAAATTCATTCGAACAGCTCGAGAAAAATGCCGATTTACGATTTTATTTCCAGACATTGAACAGTCGTCAGCTATCCGACTTTCTTGCTTTCAAAGAGACAAAAGAGTATTACAAACTTAGCGACAAAGCAGCTTTGGCACAGTCGCCCGAGTTGCAACGATATAAAGATTTCGAAAACTCAAAAGAGTATTTGAATTATGTAAGATTTCACAACTCATTTTTGGTTCAAGAGTACAATCGTCTGAAAGAAAAAATATCTTCTCCCGAATTCAAGAGAAGTAATGCGTTTTGGCAAGATGGCAATCGATGGATACTGTCGGAAGAGTATGCACAAGAAAAGAGATTTTACGACATTCTAAACTCCGAAGACGGCAAATACTACTTCTCTACCAATCCTCGCAAATTCGACAGAATAGGCAATCTCGAAATCTACAAAAAAGACAACTTCAATTACAGAAGTTTGAGCGAAAGCCCTTGGAAAGCTGGATATCACTACAACAATGCAAATGTAAAAACGGTTTTCTCGTATGCAAACGAACGTCAAGCTAACACAGGAGGCAAAAACGTATCGCTTGGCAATGGTTTGGTAATCAATACCAAAAGACAAAACCACCGTGCTACTACTTGGGATACTGCCAAAGGTTTTGTAGAAAAAGATTTCGACTTTACATCCGATGTAGTGAGCGGTTATAATATGGTAGAAGAAGAATACTGCGGTATCAGAGTGAAAATGCGTTGTTTGGGTAATGTCAACCACGCTTTCTGGCTCACTTCGGGCAATAAACTCCCTCACATAAATGTAGCTTTAATCAAAGGAAAGGAGATAGAAGTAGGTGTACACGATGCTCGTGGCGATTACTATTATACTACGGTAAAGGGAATCAATCCTGCCGATTACTATATATATTCTATATATCAACAAAATGGCTTTTTAATCTGGAAAATAAATAATATCGAAGTATTTAGGACTAAAAATATAATATCGGAAGTTAGATTTTCGCCTTGTTTCAGTTCGTTTATCCCTGCCGACAAAACCGATGCCACAGAGGGCAGACTTGAGGTAGAATGGATAGAGGTTTATAAATAAATCTCTTAGGAAAAACATTTTGTCTATATGAAACTAATACTTTCGTTAGGCAGCAATCTGGGCGACAAAGAAGATAATATAAGAGAGACAATATCTTTGATAAACAAAAAAATCGGTTCGGTCGTAAAGACATCAAGTCTTTATTATACCGAACCGTTTGGTTTTGTGTCCGAAAACAAATTTGTTAACATCGTAATCGAAGTGAAAACAAATTTGGCTGTTTACCGTGTCCTAAAAATTACGCAGAAAATAGAGAAAATGATGGGGCGAATACAAAAATCGAAAAACGGAATATACCACGATAGAATTATTGATATTGATATAATATTTTATTCCGATAAGAAAATAAATAGCTCTAAACTTATTATACCACACCCTCGTATCAGAGAGAGAGAGTTTGTTTTGAAACCCCTTTTGGAATTAAATCCTAAGTATAAAATATTATTAAATATATAAACCAAAAAATTTATTACCTTTGCAAGTTGCATCAGTTGTTTTAATATTTTATGAAAAGATATAGTTCGCTTTTGGTTTTTATGGTTGTCTGGCTCTTTGTATGGGCGAGTGAGCCTAACGGATACTATCAAGGGGCAGACAATAAGGCTTCGGCAAGCCTCCGACAAGCCCTCACCGATATTATCGGCGGGCATACAGATATAGGATACAAGGCTTTGTGGACACTATACGGCTCATCAGACCTTAGAGCCGACGGCAAGATATGGGATATGTACTCCACCTGCGACTTTACCTACCAAGCCGACCAATGTGGCAACTATACGAGTGTATGTGATTGTTACAACAGAGAACACTCAATACCTCAAAGTTGGTTCAATGAGCAATCGCCGATGAAGTCCGATGCTTTTCATATCTACCCTACCGACGGCAAAGTCAATGCCGAACGAGGCAATCTGCCTTACGGAGAGTGCAATAGCGGAACTACCGCCGGGGCAAAACAACTCGGCAGAAAAGGGGCTTCTTCATTTGCAGGCTACTCCGGCACTATTTTTGAACCGGACGACCAATACAAAGGCGACCTTGCACGTACATACTTCTATATGGCAATACGTTACGCCGACAACAACCTCTCTTCGGGTTTGGGCAAAGTGAGTTTTTCGTACAACTCTTCGGCTACGCCTAAAACAGACCTTACGGCATACTCAATCAATCTTTTCCTCAAATGGCATCGCAACGACCCTGTTTCAGAAAAAGAGACAAACCGCAATGATGCCGTTTATGCACGTCAAAACAACCGCAACCCGTTTATCGACCACCCAATACTTGCCGAGTACATTTGGGGCAATAGAGTCGGTCAGACGTGGTCGCTAAGCACATCGTCGATTGATTCTCCTATGACAGAAGAACTTACAATATTTCCAATCCCTGCAAAAGACCACATTACAGTAGATTGGGCATACGCCAACTCTGAGTTTGACTACGAGGTCTTCAACCTATCGGCTATGGCAGTTGCCTCAGGCAAAGCCACATTCGGCAATAGCATCGATGTATCGAGTCTTAGCGAAGGTTTTTATCTTTTACGAATAAAAACGAACAACTCTTTGATTATAAAGAAAATAACTATTGTCAAATAGAGAAAAAAATAGCGATGAACAATCCATTTATAGAATATCAGTGTGTAAGCATAACTATCTGTAATACAGAAGCAATCGTTGTTTATCAAAACGATATTTCCAAAAGAACCTTTGGTGATGTTGTGGGCAATTCTCTTTTCGACTGTCATCCTCCGAAGGCGAGTGAAAAGATACGCGAACTACTTGCTAATGACGGCACTAACGCCTATACTATCAGCAAAAAAGGCCTCAAAAAATTGATATATCAGACCACTTGGAAAAACGAAAACGGGCAAATACAGGGACTGATCGAATACTCTATGGTTATTCCCGAAGATATGCCACATTATGTAAGAAAATAAATTAGTAAATAAATATATAAACTATGGCAGAAAAAAAATTAAACATTTTGGCGGATTTCCCTGCTATTACCACCGAAGAGTGGATGGCAAAAATCAACGCCGATTTAAAAGGTGCCGATTTTACGAAGAAACTTGTTTGGAAAGCACCCGAAGGATTTGATGTTTATCCATTCTATCGTTTAGAGAATATAGAAGGGTGGGATACTCTCAATTCGGCTCCGGGCAAATTTCCTTATATTAGAGGCACAAAAGATGACAACAACTGGTTTGTTCGTCAAGAAATTAATGTAGAAGATGCCAACAAAGCCAATCAAGAGGCATTGGAAGCTATTAAAGAAGGAGTTGGTTCGTTTGGATTTAAGATTTCCAAAGACAAACTTTCGGCAAAATTTATCGAAGAGCTATTAAAAGGGATTGATGCACAGACCGTTGAGCTAAATTTCCAAATTTGTGTCAAAAGAGCAAAAGAGTTGACCAAAATATTGGTTGATTATTTCCAAACCAACAAGTACGATTTATCGAAATTGGAGGGGTCTGTAAACTTTGACCCTATCAACAGAATGTTGGTAAAAGGTACGAAACTCAATGTCGATTTTATCAAAGAGCTTATTGTGCCGTTGGTAAAAGAGGCTCAAAATTTGCCTAAATATCGTGTTGTCAATGTGAATGCCGTTTCGCTAAGCGATGCAGGTGCTTATACTACACAAGAGCTTGGATATGCGTTGGCATGGGGCGAACAGTATTTGAATTTGATGATTGAAAATGGTATAGATGCCGACAGTGCGGCAAAAGTTATAAAGTTCAATTTTGGTGTGGGTGGCAATTATTTTATGGAGATAGCCAAATTCCGTGCTGCTCGTATGTTATGGGCAAAGATAGTTGAGGCATACAAACCATTGAGCGATGATGCCGCCAAGATGAAGGTACATGCCCGTACTTCGATGTTTAACAAAACTATTTACGACGCCCATGTAAATATGTTGCGTACGCAGACAGAGGCTATGAGTGCGATTATTGCGGGGGTGGATTCTCTTACGGTTGTTCCTTTCGATGCTACATATCAGATACCTGATAAATTTGCCGAAAGAATAGCAAAAAATCAGCAACTGCTGTTGAAAGAGGAGTCCAATTTCGATAAAGTGGTTGATGTCTCGGCGGGCTCGTATTATATCGAAAATCTTACAGCCAATATAGCCGAAGAGGCTTGGAAAATCTTCTTACAGACCGAAGAGCAAGGATTTTTTAAACTTGTTTCGGAAGGAAAAATTCAAGAAGAGATAAAAAAAGTATCCGATGACAGATTGAAAAAGATTTCGTCCAGACGCGAGATACTGTTGGGAACCAACCAATTCCCCAATTTTACGGAGACTGCTGCCGAAAAAATAACATTAAAATCGGCTGAATGTAATTGTGACCACGGCGAATTGCCGACATTGCCCAATATTAGAGCCGCCGAACAGTTTGAGACCTTGCGTCTGGCTACCGAAAGAGCGGCAAAACGTCCCAAAGCGTTTATGCTTACCATAGGCAATCTGGCTATGCGTCTGGCAAGAGCTCAATTTTCGTGCAATTTCTTTGCTTGTGCAGGATATGAGGTTATTGACAATCTCGGATTCAATACGATAGAAGACGGTGTTGCCGCCGCCCAAAAAGCAGGTGCCGATATTATCGTTTTGTGCTCGTCCGACGAAGAATACGAAACACTTGCTCCGCAGGCTTTCAAAGCAATCGAAGGAAAACAGATATTCGTGGTGGCAGGGGCTCCTGCTTGTATGGAAGAACTACAAAAGGTTGGTATAGAGTATTTTATTAACGTAAAAACCAACGTTTTGGAAGCATTGAAAATGTATAGTTCTAAATTAGGTATTTAAGATTCTCGTTATTGTAATTTAATAGGATAGAATAAGGAGAAAAATTTATTAAACATAAAAAATAAAATAGAATAGAAAAATGAAACCTAATTTTAAAGATATAAAAATAACAGAGGTAACTCCCTCGAAAACAGAAAATACAAGCCAACCTTGGCTTACGCCCGAACAAATAGAGGTAAAAAAGATATATACCAAAGAAGACCTTCAAGGAATGGAACATCTCAACTATGTTGCCGGTCTGCCTCCGTTTTTGCGTGGTCCTTATAGCGGTATGTATGCGATGCGTCCTTGGACTATTCGTCAGTATGCGGGTTTTTCGACAGCCGAAGAGAGTAATGCTTTCTACCGTCGCAACCTTGCGGCAGGACAAAAAGGCTTGTCTGTCGCTTTCGACCTTGCCACTCACCGCGGATACGATGCCGACCACGAACGTGTAGTCGGCGATGTGGGTAAAGCAGGTGTATCTATCTGCTCGGTAGAGGATATGAAAGTGCTTTTTGACGGTATTCCTTTGAACAAAATGTCGGTATCGATGACAATGAACGGAGCCGTATTGCCCGTACTTGCTTTCTATATAGTTGCAGGGCAAGAGCAGGGTGCCACCCTCGACGAAATGGCAGGTACTATCCAAAACGATATTTTAAAAGAATTTATGGTGCGTAATACTTATATTTATCCACCTAAATTCTCAATGAAAATTATTGCGGATATTTTTGAATATACATCAAAAAATATGCCTAAATTCAACTCTATATCTATTTCCGGTTATCATATGCAGGAAGCGGGTGCTACCGCCGATATTGAGTTGGCATATACTTTGGCTGACGGCTGGGAATATCTTCGTGCCGGAGTAAATGCGGGTATGAGTATCGATGCGTTTGCACCTCGTTTGTCGTTCTTCTGGGCAATCGGTATGAATCATTTTATGGAGATAGCCAAAATGCGTGCGGCACGTATGCTTTGGGCTAAGATTGTTAAAACATTTAATCCTAAAAGTGAAAAATCGCTTGCACTTCGCACCCACTCTCAAACATCGGGTTGGTCTCTTACCGAGCAAGACCCGTTCAACAATGTGGGTCGAACATGTATCGAGGCTATGGGAGCAGCCCTCGGACATACGCAGTCGTTGCATACCAACGCATTGGACGAGGCGATAGCTTTGCCTACCGATTTTTCTGCCCGTATTGCACGTAATACACAGATATATATTCAGGAAGAGACTCACGTGTGTCGCCAGATTGACCCGTGGGCAGGTTCGTATTATATCGAAAGTCTTACGAATGAGATAGCCGAAAAAGCGTGGGCTTTGATACAGGAGGTAGAAGGTTTGGGAGGAATGGCTGCGGCTATCGAAACAGGTATTCCAAAGATGCGTATCGAAGAGGCTGCGGCACGTACTCAGGCTCGTATCGACAGTGGCGAGCAGACGGTAGTGGGAGTAAACCGTTATCGTTTGGCTCACGAAGATTCAATAGATACTCTCGAAGTAGATAACACAGCCGTTCGCAAACAGCAGATAGAAAGGCTTAACGACTTGAAGTCCAAACGCAATAACGAAGCGGTAAAAAAAGCACTTGCCGCTATTACCGAATGTGTGAAGACAGGTAATGGCAATCTGCTCGAACTCGCCGTAGAGGCGGCACGTGTAAGAGCTACTTTGGGTGAAATTTCAGATGCCTGCGAAGAGATAGTAGGCAGATATAAAGCAACAATTAGAACAATATCAGGAGTGTATTCGGCAGGAGCAAAAGACGGAGAGTTTTTCCAAAAAGCATGTCAATTGACATCGGAATTTGCAAAAAAAGAGGGTCGTCAGCCACGTATTATGATTGCCAAGATGGGACAAGACGGGCACGACAGAGGTGGAAAAGTAGTAGCAACGGGTTATGCCGATTGCGGTTTTGACGTGGATATGGGACCGCTGTTCCAAACCCCCGCCGAAGCAGCCAAACAAGCGGTAGAAAACGACGTCCATGTGCTTGGGGTATCGTCTCTTGCGGCAGGACACAAAACCCTTGTTCCTCAGGTAATAGAAGAACTCAAAAAACTGGGTAGAGAAGATATAGTGGTTATTGCGGGCGGAGTAATCCCTCCACAAGACTACGACTTCCTTTACAAGGCGGGAGTAGCAGCCATCTTCGGACCCGGGACCAATGTAGCCAAATCGGCAATGGTAATTATGGAAATCCTGATGAGTTGATAGAAAGACGTTATAAGTAAAAAGAGGTGCACCAACCCGGGAGTACCTCTTTTTTATAGTTCAAATTATCGCTGTCGATAAATACATTACTGTCCAATATATTATCAATCGTACCAAAACCCCAATCTCGTTTTCTTCTCTCTTAAGTTGGGGCTATCCGCCCCAAACCCCGACTAACTTTTTTTCTTTATAAGAATAAAAAGTTAGCAAAAAAAGCATTGCGGCACGCTTTCGGCTCGACCCACATCGGACTTGTGAGCTAAACGATATATATTCATTCGCCTGCATTGTTATCCAAAAACCAAAACGATAGTTAGTGCGAATG
>JBGXXV010000032.1:0-4175 GCA_041814825.1 Bacteroidota bacterium
ATTCTTTATAAAGAAAAAAAGTTAGTCGGGGTTTGGGGCGGATAGCCCCAACCTAAGAGAGAAGAAAACGAGATTGGAGCTTTGGTGCCATTGATATATCGGACAACAATGAAATTTTATAAACAAAAAACTGAAATTCAAAAAAGCTATCACCCTAAAATTTTTCAAAAAACTTTTATCGGACACTAATAATTTGGGTTTAGTGTTTGTAGTATTGTTGTTTAAAAGCTTGTTTATCATTTGAATAGCCTAAAAGTGTAAATGTACATAGGAAATGTAATGTATTTAGTTATAGAGATATAAATAAGTTGAGTATATGTTTTTTTACCAATATACAAAATATTGGTATTCCCAAACCCGAAAAAAAGTATTACCTTTGTACGATTTTAAAAAGAGTAAAAATAAATAATTCAGTAATTTATGAATGTAATTACAAAAACCGTCACACTGCCCGACGGTAGAACTATTACCATCGAAACAGGCAAGTTGGCAAAACAGGCCGATGGAGCCGTTATGGTAACAATGGGCAAAACGATGCTTCTTGCTACCGTTTGCTCGGCTCAGGAGGCAAATCCGGGCACAGATTTTATGCCACTTTCGGTCGATTACAAAGAGAAGTTTTCTGCTTGTGGTCGTTTCCCCGGTGGATTTCTCAGACGCGAGGGCAGACCCTCAGACTACGAAATTCTTATCTCTCGCCTTGTGGATAGAGCGTTACGCCCGCTATTCCCCGACGACTATCACGCAGAGACTTTTGTAAACGTAACTCTCTACTCTGCCGATGGCATAGATGCACCTGATGCCCTTGCAGGGTTGGCGGCATCGGCTGCTTTGGCTGTTTCCGATATTCCTTTCAACGGACCTATATCGGAGGTTAGAGTAGCCCGTATAGATGGTCGGTTTGTGATAAATCCTACTATCGAACAACTCAAAGATGCCGATTTGGAGCTTATCGTAGCTGCCACATTGGACAATATAATGATGGTAGAGGGCGAAATGAAGGAGGTATCCGAAGAGGTGCTTTTAGATGCTATTAAAACCGCTCACGAGGCAATCAAACCGCAGTGCCGAGTTCAGCTTGAACTTATGGAAGCAGCGGGTAAAACGGCCAAACGCGAATATTGCCACGAGGAGAACGACGAAGACCTTAAAAACGATGTTCGTCAAAAAACATACCAAAAGGCTTATGCAGTGGCAGCTTCGGGCAACGACAACAAACACGAAAGAGCTCAGGCTTTCAAAGATATTGTAGATGAGTATCTTGCCACTATACCCGAAGAGGAACTAACCGACGAGAGAAAGGCATTGATAAAAAGATATTATCACGATGTGGAAAAAGACGCAATGCGACGTGCTATTCTCGATGAGGGCAAACGTCTTGACGGCAGAAAAACAAATCAGATTCGTCCGATATGGGCGGAGGTAGATTATCTGCCTGCTTCGCACGGCTCGGCTATATTCACTCGTGGAGAGACACAGAGTCTTTCGACTGTTACACTCGGTACCAAACTCGACGAAAAAATTATAGACGAGGCTCTATATACAGGTAGCGACCGTTTCTTGTTGCACTACAACTTTCCGCCGTTCTCTACCGGAGAGGCTCGCCCTTCGCGTGGAGTAGGCAGACGTGAGATAGGGCACGGCAATCTTGCTCTTAGAGCGTTGAAACCCGTTATTCCTCACGATTATAAATATTGTATGCGTATTGTATCCGATATACTTGAGAGTAATGGTTCGTCGTCGATGGCAACGGTGTGTGCGGGGACATTGGCACTTATGGATGCCGGTGTACCTATCTCAAAACCTGTGTCGGGTATAGCTATGGGTCTTATCTCAGAGAATAAAGGTAAAAACTATGCTGTTCTCTCCGATATACTTGGCGACGAAGACCACCTTGGCGATATGGACTTCAAAGTTACGGGCACACGCGACGGTATTACGGCGACACAGATGGATATTAAAGTAGATGGTCTTTCGTACGAAATACTTGAAAATGCTTTGCGTCAAGCCAAAGAGGGACGTATGCACATTTTGGACAAAATTACCGAAACCATAGCCGAACCGCGTGCCGACCTCAAACCTCACGTACCACGTATAGAGGTTATTCATATTCCGAAAGACCTTATCGGAGCCGTTATCGGACCCGGAGGCAAGATTATTCAGGGAATACAAGCCGATACGGGTGCTACCATCTCTATCGAGGAGCAGGGCGAAATAGGTATTGTAGAGATAGCCGCTACCAACCGCGACTCTATCGAGGCAGCATTGGCGAAGGTAAGACGTATTACCGATCTTCCCGAAGCGGGCAAAATCTACTCATCGACCGTTAAATCGGTAATGCCTTATGGCGTGTTTGTAGAGTTTATGCCGGGCAAAGAGGGTTTGTTGCACATATCGGAGATTGACTATAATAAATATGCCACTATCGAAGAAACAGGTCTTAAAGAGGGTGATACCTTCGATGTAAAACTTCTCGACATCGACAAATCGGGTAAGTTTAGACTTTCGTCTCGTGTGCTCAAAGAGGCTCCCGAGGGTTGGGTAGAGCCGGCTCCGCGTCCTGCAAAAGATGACAAGCCCAAAGAGAGAGACCGTCGCCGCGACAACCGCGATAAATCACGCGGACAACGCGACAGACGATAATGTCTTACAACAAATCAATAAGAGAGGCATTTTTTATGAAAGATGCCTCTCTTTGTATCATTTAAGCGATTAGTTGTTGAATTGTTTAATAGTTGAAACAGTTCCAACCGATAAACTCCACCCTTTGACACTCCCTTCGTTCTGTGGGTTGCCCCGAGCCTACTGCTAACGCCGCTATCCGTACAGAACGTTTTGTCGTGCAATAGCAAAAATTTTACTTATAGGCGAAAAATTTGTATCTAAAAGTAGAAATAAAAAGTAGGTGATTGATTCGTTGCCTGTGTTTTATCTTATTATTGTGAATACTCCGTTATTGTTTAACTTTATAATTCGTGAGGGTAGCGGAGTGTTTTTTTCGTTTTGCCGAAAAGGTACGATGTAATCGACCGATTGTTTGATTTTATTGGATATTTTGGCGAATGTATTTGCCGTTGGCTCGCCACTTATATTGGCAGAAGTGGATACAAGCGGACGTCCCAACATACGGCAAAGCGACGACGAAATTTCCTCTCTTGTTACGCGGATAGCTATACTGCCATCTCTATTTATGACATTAGAAGCCAAATTTTTGCCTTTTTGGTATATTACCGTAAGCGGTTCGGTGGTGTACTCTACCAAATCCCAAGCCACATCGGGCATATCATCTACATATATAGAAGTTTTGGCTAAATCATCTATAAGCACTATCAACGATTTCGATGTAGGGCGATTTTTTATATCGAAAACTCGTTCTACTGCCTGATGGTTGGTAGCATCACAGCCGATACCCCATATAGTATCGGTAGGGTAGAGTATTACTCCGCCTGTTTTTAGAATACGTACGGCTTCTTTTAGTTGGTCATAAATAGGTTTCTGTATCACTTGTGTGTTAATTAAAAAAATGAATTCAAAGTTAGTATAAATTTATTAACTGCTACACGGTAATAGTCCTATCCAAGCAATAAATCGAAAGTCTCTCGTCCGATAAAAAAAATATTATTGCCCGATAAATGCCCCGAACTTGTTGTTAGTCAGTATGATTAATATAGGGAAACTCATATCTTGAACCATTGCTATCCGATATATTATCAGTGATACAAAAAACTCCAATCACGTTTTTTGGGGGGGGTAGGTTGGGGCTGTCTGCCCCAGCCCCCGAATTACTTTTTTGTCTTGACACAAAAAAGTAATCAAAAAAAGTCAAGGCTGACGTTCCGAGCCGACCCACTGTGTGCTTGCTCGCTAAACGAAAGAACTCGCTTCGCTCAAACAGGCTTTCGTTTTTCACGCTCGCTTCGCACAGTGGGACACCCCGTCTCTACACTAATGCCATTTTTGGTTGTTGAAACGTTTACCGTTTTTGTTTAAATGACAAAACGCTCAAAATAGACAGCGGCGTTAGCAGTAGGCTCGGGGCAACCCACAGGACGCAGAGAGCGTGAAGAACGATATTCGATTCATTCGCACTAAATATCGTTTTGGTTTTTGGATAACAATGCAGGCGAATGAATATATATCGTTTAGCTCACAAGTCCGATGTGGGTCGAGCCGAA
>JBGXXV010000033.1:0-3720 GCA_041814825.1 Bacteroidota bacterium
CGGAGACAAGGGGGCAGACAGCCCCAATGAAATGATAAAACATTCCGATAGCCTCACGTCTTTTCTAATGCGGAATACGGAGGAAACCTCATAATAACCCGATAAACAAATGTACAAGATAAGCCCATTTTACAACAAAAGCATATATAGGTTTGCTTATTAGGATATTACAGATTGATGTCGGTTTTTTATCGGACAGCAATGATATTTTTTATTTTATAACTTTAAAAGACATTTGCTAAAATTCAAAAAAATGGTTTTTAGCTTTATAAGATAATATGTTTCAGCCTTTTTTGCTATGAATACTACTATACCGTATTTCGGATAATTTGATAAATTATTACCCGTCTTAATTTTATTTTTTTGTCGATACCAAGATTGAATTTGCGACCTACCTTAATAAGACAAAAGAACCTCAATAGGAGGTCCTTTCGTCTAAAATGTATTCTTCAAAGCATCAAGCTATTTCAATCTGGCGCTGTGTCTTCTTGATTTCTTCTTCGGTAAGCTTCGGTATGTTTATCTGCAAAACACCATTTTCCATTTTTGCCGAAATTTTTTGCTCATCTACATTGTCGGGCAAAAGTATGGTCTGCATAAATTTAGAATATCCGAATTCACGTCTGAGATAGCGACTTTCGGGCTCGGCAAATTTCTCTTCCGATTTTTTTTCCATACTGATAACCAAATTATTGTCTTCGTCTATACGAAGCGTAAAATTCTCTTTTGCCATACCCGGAGCAGCTACTTCGACCAAAAAATTGTTTTTATGCTCTATCACATTGATAGCCGGTGCTGTCGAATTGGTCTTGGGCATCCAACCATTGTCAAATAAGTCGTTGAAAACGTTTGGAATCCAGTTTTGATTTCTTCTGATAAGTGTCATTGTTTGTTTCTCCTATTTTTTAAATTAATATTAAATAATTATTGTGTAAAACATTTTTTATCTGTTTACTTATAACTAATCAAAATAGATACCAAGTCTATTTTCTTTGCAAAAACAGACAATAATTCCGAATTAAAGAAATTTATTATGTCATTTTGACCGCTTTATTCCAAAGCTACCGATAAGCGGATAGTGGTCCGAAAAGGTTATTCGGTCTATCTGTGAAGAGAGGGGTACAAAACTTTTGTCTATCAAAATATGGTCTATCCCGACAAGCATATAGTTTTTATGAAACGAATAACGATATCCCCATGATGTGGCAGTGAATAAATCAACCAAATTGCCTTTTATTTTGCGGTAGGCATAAGACCCCGTCACATCGTTGAAGTCGCCACACACTACAAGTCGGTATGGAGAGTTGTCTATAACCTTACGTACGATAGCAGCTTGCGAAGCACGTATTTTATAGGCTTTACTCAGCTTACGCGACAGCAAAGACGATATGTTCATTATATTGTCGCCCGAAAGGTCTTCGTTGAGAGTGCGATATTGTTTTATATCGGAAAGAGTGAATTTGTTCGACTCGAGATGATTGTTGATAACACGTACAGTATCGGTATTTATCGCTATATCGGAGTATATCGAGACATTGTAAAGGCTATTGTAATCGACCTTTTTTTTGTTTATGATAGGATATTTCGAGAAAGTAGCCACTCCCCACCAATAGTTTTTAGTCTGATTTTTGTACCAAATATGCGAATGGGGATATTTGTTTTGTAAAACATTTTTCAATTTGTCTTTGTCTTTGCGAAAAAAACCAAATTCTTGAAAACATATAATATCGGCATCGGTAGAGTCTATGAATTTGACGAAATCGTCGAATTTTTTCACCCCGCTCAACGACGAAATATTATAAGACAAAACTTTTATCTCTTTATCGAAAGTCGGATTGGTCAGCTTTCGGTATGGTACCGTAAATACGCTATTCACATAAGGATATGTAAGTATCAATATAGAGGCTGATATTATCCACAGTTTACGCTTTTTTATTATCCAAAGTATTATGAAACATATATTAAGCAATATAATAAATGGCGAAAACAACCCGAAATAAGCAAAAAACGTAGTCCACAAAGGCGATATTATTGTGGCAATAACTCCAAACAGATGAAAAACGGCAAAAAGAATATTGACAAGCAAAATAATATTTTTTGCCGTCGAACCTAAAATTTTAATGACAATCGAGTTTGTCTTATTTGCCATATACCCGTCAAACTATGATTTAAACTTTATTGCTGAGGTCGAAAAGTTGTTTTTTCTCTTCCTCGGTAAGCGAGCCATAGCCGGATTTGCGTATTTTATCCAGAATAGCATCTAAATTTCGGTTATTCTGTTTCCGTTCGGTATTGTAGATTTCGTCAGGCTTTACATAATGATATTTGCTTCTGTTGTTTTGTACTTTCAACTTGGGTTTTTTGCCCGAAAATATATTGAATACATTCGTAAAGAATGAAATGATATAATCAATAGGTTTGGTGATTTCAATATTGTGTCTTAGCAACACAAACCATATCCAGCCTCCTACCGCTCCGCCTATATGTGCAATCTCGCCACCTGCATTATCCGATGTAATGCCCAAGACACTTATAAGTACGGTGGCAACGGCTACCCACTTTAATTTTATTGTCCCTATCAACAATAGTCTTATCGGCATATTCGGCATTTCGAGAGCAGAAGCGGTTATCAGAGCTATTATGGAAGCAGAAGCTCCGCACAGTAGGCTTGCCTTCCCCTCGAAATAGGGTATATAACTGTAACTAAACAGGTATGCAATACCGCCGAATATACCTCCCAATATATAGACTCCAACGAATTGTTTGTTTGTGAAATACATTAGAAAAATCTGCCCAAACCAATACAGACACAACATATTGAAGAAAACGTGTAATAGATTGATATGCAAAAACATATATGTAAATATACTCCAAAATTGTTGCAAAAACAAAGAGAAATCGGACGGCAATTGTAGCTTGGCAGCAAAGCCATAGGCTGACAGTCCCATAAGCTCTCTAAAAATATTGACAAAAGCCACCGCCAAAAACACGGCTATATTTATGTAAATGAGTTTAGTGTTGGGTTTGGATATACTAAAACGATGTTTTAATGAAGAAAAATTCATTTCTAATATACTATTATTACTTTTAAAGGCAAAATTAGTATAATTTTTGCTAAAATTAAAGTCCCGCCAACACACTGATTGGCAAGACTTTAATTTCGATTAATAATATTTTATGAGATGATTATTTGTATTTCATTCCCAAATTCCACATTATAAATGCATATACATCGGCTTCTTCGTCGATGATTTTGGCAATCGGTTTGCCACCTCCGTGACCTGCTTTGGTGTCGATACGGATTAGCTTAGGAGCGTCGCCTGTATTGGAGGCTTGCAGCTGAGCAGCGTATTTGAATGAGTGTGCCGGCACTACACGGTCGTCGTGGTCGGCTGTGGTAACCAATATGGCAGGATAAGGAGTGCCGTCGTTTTTGATGTTGTGCAGAGGCGAGTAGGCTTTGAGGTATTGGTACATCTCTTGCGATTCGTCGCTGTGACCATAGTCCGAAGCCCAGTTCCAGCCGATAGTAAAGAGGTGATAACGAAGCATATCCATTACACCGACCTCAGGTATAGCCACTCTGAATAGTTCGGGGCGTTGGTTGGTAACGGCACCCACGAGCAGACCGCCATTGGAGCCGCCGTTGATAGCCAACTTTTCGCTCGATGTATATTTCTCTTTAATAAGATATTCGGCAGCAGATATAAAATCATCGAA
>JBGXXV010000034.1:0-16630 GCA_041814825.1 Bacteroidota bacterium
GGTAGCGTTAAGAACGATATTCGATTCATTCGCACTAAATATCGTTTTGGTTTTTGGATAACAATGCAGGCGAATGAATATATATCGTTTAACTCACAAGTCCGATGTGGGTCGAGCCGAAAGCGTGCCGCAATTCTTTTTTTTGCTAACTTTTTATTCTTTACAAGAAAAAAAGTTAGTCGGGGTTTGGGGCGGATAGCCCCAACCTAAACCAGAAAAAACGCGATTGCAGCTTTGGTACGATTGATAATATATTGTACAATAATGAAATTTTATAAACAAAAACTTTTATCGAACACTAATAATAATCGATACTCTTGTCGGACAACAATGATATTGCTTGTCATTGTCAAAAGATATATAAAGAGAAACGACGACACCACCGTCTCTCTTTATATTGATTTATTGGTATATACGCTTTTTTAATATACTATCAGATTTTGGCTATCGACGACCGTACCGTTGATAAGGAGTTTAACAATGTATGTGCCTGACGAAAAGCCCGAAAGTACTATCTGCTTTTCGGTAGCGTTGGTATCTAACTGACAGGATATCGACAGGGTATTTTGAAGGTTAGATACGTGAAGTGCTGCCGATTTTGCATTCGCCGACAGTTGGTAAACAACTTTAAGTTCGTTGTGTGCAGGGTTTGGCGATAGCGAAACTATTCTGCCTGCAAGAGCTACCACTTCTACCTCACTGTACGATTTATATCCGTTGTCTGCTCTCTCAACTTCGAGCGTGTAAGTATCTGTTGATGTCGGAACGGTCGTTATGTTCGCTCCTTTTCCGATTATATTACCCGAACGATCGTACCAGATGTATTTGGCTTCTTCGCCAATATTACTTGCCGTTAATGTAACCTCCTCATTACCGAATACTTGTTGCTTGTTTGCCTCTGCTTGTGCTTTGAAATAAATCGAAGAATCCCGTACGGCAGTAAAATGTACCATTTCGGACTTTTTCCCTTGCTCGCTGTAATTCAGTCCGAAGTCGAAACTGTTGCTTTGAGGCAATCTGTCGGAAAAGAATTTTACCTCAACCCCTGCGAAGTAATCGCCATTATTGTTTTTAATAGGTCGGAACTCCAACTTGGCACCAGACGATAACAGACGCACTCTGTTGCGGTCGATAACCTTTATCTTTGGGTTGCCGGCTGTGATAAGGTTTGCCATTAGGTTGTTGCAAAGAAGTATGTTTACCTCGGCGAAATCATTTATGCTCTCTTTTATTTTATCGGTGGGTTGGTTCAATGATAGGCTGAAAGGTTTATTTGCAGGTGGTAATATTCTAATAATCTGGTTGAACATATCACTCCAAAGTGTCCTTCTTTGCCAATAACCGATTGCGGCACTATTATAGCGTCTCGCAATATCTTCCGCTCCACGTGCAAGAAGTACGGTATCTGCGGTAGATTGTATTATACTGTTCCCTTTTTCGTCGGCTACGGCTAATATATCAAAACCCCAATTAGGTTTATCCACAGAAGGTAAAGACTTTTTAAATATATCATCTATGGCTTTCAACTTTTTCTCGGGTAGTTCCCAGTTAAACAGCCCTGCCGCAACTTTCTGCTCATTGTATGCAAGTTTCCCTATCGGCAGCCCCTTGGTAGGTGTAAGCCTTTGGTAGAGAGGCAGGGATAAACTCGGCAAAGTAGTTATCAGATAGTTACTCGAAAACAGATGAAGACGTTCTTTGCCTCTGCCTTCGGTGGTTTTGCCTCCTATGTTTTTTATATTTACAGAGATATAACAATTCTTCTTGTTATACCAACTAAGGCTTCCTATAGGCTGCTGTGTATCAATGTCAAGTAACTTAATATCGGGACTGTGTGGCGGAAATCCACACAAAAAATCATCAGGATCGTATCCCGGTTCTTCTCCGTCATCACCCATATAATCACGTATAAGCAGGTCGGCGGGAGTGTCGGGAATGGTTCCTTTTCCATCAAGTACAATTGCACCTGTATTTCGTGGATCCAACCACGGTTGCAATTTACGTCTTTTGTCCGTAGCTCCATTACCTGTCCAAGATACACTGAATTTGCCATATGCAACATTTTGTTCAGAAGGGTTATCGCATTGATATGGAGGACACCTATACGCATTATAAGGTCCATACAATTGCCCTATTATATGGCGATTGGAATTAATTAATGGAGATCCAGATGAACCAGGTTGCATAACAGAATGTCCATTCGGAGTTATATCAAATCTAGCATCCCAATATAAATTTGAATTAGCACAATATGAATTTTGTGGAGATATCGAATATGTAGCTATTTTTTTTATATCACCTCTTGGATGGTGAATACCTACACCTCCATTACCAGAATTACCGCTTCTATCCCAACCAAGATAGTAAAGTTTTATATTACTATTATTTTGGGGGTCTTCCTGCAAGGATATTAAAGCAAAATCAGACACAGAATTATTGGCTACAACATTTGCTCCTACAGTTGAGTGAATAGGAGGTTCTTCTGTTGGATTATTACACGAAGGTGCTTCATAATTCCAATAAAAAGACCAATGATTAAGAGAAGGACTACTTATAGCGTCGGCTCCACTTAGACAGTGATTTGCTGTTAAAAATAGAGGGCGACCATCATTTGCTGTAGTATTTATAAGAGACCCCGTACACCATCGTGTTCCATTGACCAAAATGAGAGCAACAGCATTCTTCTCCTTTTGCCAATTTTGTCCTTCGCTACAGTTTACATTTACCTGACAATTACCAGATGAACCTAAACTTTTTTGTCCTTTATAGATATCGATATATCTATACCCCTGTACCACATAAGCAATAGATATTATCCCCTGATTCCTGACATTTTTAGGTTCGTAATATTCCAATACTATTTTATCTCCGTAAACCAATCCTGTAGCAAATCCCTGTATATTATCCTTTGTCCCTTTGTTGTTTGCAGAAGTAAAAGCACCTAATGTGTGTTTTTTATTATAACTATAAACAAAGAACTTAGCACCATCAGGTAACCAGAATTTATCATACAAAAGATTTATTGATAGAGCATTATGACAACTAATAGATAATCTCCACAATCTGCTCCCATCGGGTAGATTTATCCATTGTCCCGAATTGTTAAGATTGTAATTAACGGGGTGGGGATAGCCAAATCTTGGAGGAACTCCGTTGCTATCATCCTCTTTGTCTTCTCTATTTATCTTAACCATATCCAACGAAGGCATAACTTGGCTGGGAATATTCCGCTCAGATGCTTTTGCCAAAGTATTACCAAAACTAATAGGTCTTTCATTTGTACTTATTTGACTATAAGCTATATAGCCTATACTTGTGCAAAAAAACAAAATTAAAAATCTTTTCATAACTTATTTCTTTTTAAAAAGTAAATATTTGTTTCCTTCATCGAAGAAAAATTTTAAGTATGTATTAGAAGCGTTATAATGTGTTATTTTGCTGGTTGCTTCATTAAAAATATATCCATCTCCAATTTCTGCAACAAATGTTTGGACACCAATTCTTACAGGCTCGGTCAAATACACTCCTAATTTGTTGGTTGCAGATTTACCTTGTGCGGTACTGTCAGTATCAAAAGTAAAACTGTAGCAATCTTCACATTCTATCGGAGCAAGTACTTTAAGTTCTTTTTTATTAACGTCATATATACCATCTAACTTCCAAGTAGTACCTTTCAGTTTTAACTTATCCTTCTCGCACCCGCTCAAAGCCACTATAAAAAGCAACAGCACGGCAGGGAGTAATTTTATTATAGGTTTCATATCTTTAAAAATTTAGTCGTTATTTTATATTAAAATTGTATTTCTGCTTTTTTGATGTGGATAAAAGCTAAAACCCGCTTTGTGTATGGCTACCCAAGGGTGGCTTCCTTTGGCTTTGAGCATTGCCCGCCATACACATTATCAACGAATGACAGAGGCATACCTCACAGCCCTCCATACGGCTACTACCGCCATACGGAGCGGAAGCGGGCGACAATGCCAAAGCGTGGCAGGTATCGACGGTAAGTGTTATATGTTATTTGTGAAAAGCTATTTCGGCAAGCCACAGACAGACCTGTGGGCGAGGTAGTGTTTACCTCCCTATTATCTTCCAAGCCTATCTTTGTGACACAACTGCTTAGAAGAACTATCGGCTTATAGTAAAGCAGTTTCATAAGATTACCTATTGAGATGATAATATTTCGCCTACAAAGTTAATAAATGTTTTTTATTTCTGCAAAAAAAATAAAAAGAAAATCATCAGTGTATGATAAATATTTGTGATTTTTTGATAATAATATGCTATAAAATAAGCCTCTTTGCTTAAAAAAATATAAGTAAATAAGACCGTATTATAGAGCCTTATAAAAATAAATTTATACTATCAATATTTTTGTTTTGTAGGACAGTGATAACTGACACACACAAAAAATAGTCTCCTTACGGAGACTATTTTTTTTATTATTAGATAGTATAATTAGGTGCTTCCACAGTAATATCCACATCGTGCGGATGGCTCTCTTTGAGACCGGCTGACGTAATCTGTACAAACACACTGTTTTGTTTTAGGTCTTCGATAGTAGCTGCTCCGCAATAACCCATACCCGACAGTAAACCTCCGCACAGTTGGTAGATAGAGTCGCTTAGGCTACCTTTATAGGCTACTCGTCCTTCGATACCTTCGGGAACAAGTTTCTTTGTCTGTGTATCCTTACTTTGGAAATATCTGTCGGCGCTGCCCCGTTTCATTGCCGCAAGGCTGCCCATACCCACATATACTTTAAATTTCCTGCCTTGGAACAGCACCTCATCGCCAGGACTCTCGGTACAGCCTGCCAAAAGAGAGCCAAGCATTACCACATCGGCACCGGCAGCAATAGCCTTCACTATATCGCCACTAAATTTGATGCCACCGTCGGCTATAAGTCTTATGTCGTTTGCTTTGCAATATTCGGCAACCTCCTGAATAGCAGATATTTGTGGTACGCCAACACCTGCCACTACGCGAGTGGTGCAGATACTACCAGGTCCTATTCCAACCTTAACGGCATTGGCTCCGGCTTCGGAAAGTGCTCTGGCTGCTGCTGAGGTAACTATATTGCCTGCTATAAGGTCTAAATCGGGATATTGTACCCGTATCTTGCGAACAGTCTCAATAACGTTGCGACTATGTCCGTGAGCCGAATCGACTGTAATAACATCGACTCCGGCATTTACCAAAGCCTCTACACGCTGCATTGTGTCGGCTCCGACTCCTACGGCAGCTCCGCAACGAAGCCTTCCCTGTTGGTCTTTGCAGGCGTTTGGGTGGTTGCCTATATTATCAATATCCTTACTTGTGATAAGCCCTACAAGTTTGTAGTTTTCATCAACAATCGGCAGTTTTTCGATACGATTTTTCCATAAGATAGTCTTTGCTTCGTCCAACGACGTACCTACCTGTGCGGTAATAAGGTTGGTTTTGGTCATTACCTCTTCCACTTTCGTATTGTCTTTGGGCAGGTATTTCACGTCACGACGCGTAATCATACCCACCAAACGGTGTTGGTCGTCAACCACAGGCAGACCGCTTATGTTATAACGTTGGCACACACGCTCCACATTCTCCAAAGTTTCCTCTTTTGCCACAGTTATAGGGTTGAGTATCATACCGTTTTCGTAACGTTTTACCTTATCTACCTCCGATGCCTGGCTCTCGATACTCATATTTTTATGAATAAAACCCAAACCGCCCTCACGTGCCATAGCTATTGCCATTGCCGACTCGGTAACGGTATCCATAGCAGCACTTACAATCGGCACATTGAGTTTTATATTTTGGGTAAGATAGGTCGAGATATTCACCTCGTTCGGCAAAATCTCGGAGTATTGAGGTACAAGTAGTACATCGTCAAAAGTCAATCCCTTTTTCATAATTACTATCCTTTATTTTTTTGTTCAACGATTAGTTAAGTTTGTTATTTTCTATTTTTTTGATTGAAAAATTTATAAATTGATACCGCTACGGCGTAGTATCAAATCGACGTTTTTGAGATAATAGTCCAAAGTAAAGCAGGCATCGAGTTCGTTTTTGCTCAAAAGCGATGTTATTTTTTTATCTTCCGACAGTAGCATTTGATAATCGAACCGTTTGCCCCAAGCCTCCATAGCTATCGGCTGAACGGTATCGTATGCTTCCTCACGCGAGAGACCCTTCTCTATCAGGGCGTTCATTACTCGTTGAGCAAAGATTATTTTTTTGGTCTTATATATGTTTTCGAGCATCTGTTCGGGGAATACTACAAGGTTTTCTAAAATGCCTTTGAGACGAACCAGCATATAGTCGAGCAACATTGTTGCATCGGGCAATATTATGCGTTCGGTAGCGGAGTGCGAAATATCACGTTCGTGCCATAGTGCGACGTTCTCGTAGAATGTAGCCATATATCCTCGCATCACCCTTGCACAGCCACAGATGTTTTCGGAGCTGATAGGATTGCGTTTGTGAGGCATTGCCGATGAGCCTTTTTGCCCTTTGCCGAAACTCTCTTCGACCTCGTGTACTTCGGTGCGTTGCAGGCTTCGTATCTCCATTGCTATCTGCTCCAACGATGCGGCTATTACAGCCAAGGTAGCCATATAGTAGGCGTGTCGGTCGCGTTGGATTACTTGTGTCGATACCTCGGCGTGCGATATGCCGAGTTTTTGGCAAACATAGGATTCGACTTCGGGCGGAATGTTTGCAAAATTGCCTACTGCACCGCTCATCTTACCGCACTCTATCTCTTTTCGTACCGAACGAAAACGTTCCAGATTACGTTTCATCTCGGCAAACCACAAGGCAAACTTTAGTCCGAAACTCGTTATATCGGCATGAATACCGTGAGTGCGTCCTATGCAGGGCGTATCTTTATATCTTATTGCCTGTCGCTCCAATACTTCGATAAACTGTTCGATATCGTCGAGCAGAATGTCGTTGGCTTGTCGGATAAGGTAACCGTTGGCTGTATCTACAACATCGGTCGATGTCAGTCCGTAGTGAATCCACTTGCGTTCTTCGCCCAAACTCTCGGATACGGCACGGGTAAAGGCTACTATATCGTGTTTGGTCTGTTGCTCTATCTCGTAAATACGAGGTATGGAAAATGTTGCATTTTTCCATAGCTTCTCGATGTCTTCCTTAGGTACTACTCCGAGATGTTGCCAAGCCTCAGCCGCATAGAGTTCTACTTTTAGGTATGCGTCGAATTTGTTATTTTCTGTCCATACAGCCCTCATTTGTGGGCGTGAATATCGTTCTATCATATATACTTTATTTTTTTTTACCTTTTATATTAAATCAAACCATCTAATTTTTAAAATACAAAGAGCAACCTGCATTGCAGGTTACTCCCAAACAAAAACTATGAAAACAATTTTTAACAATTAACATTTCAACTTAATTAAGCAACAATGAAATAAAATATGAAGTTAATTGCATGCAAAAATAATACTTTTTTTTGAAACAAAAACAAAAAAAAAAGTTAATTTTGCAGAAAGTATTGTTTTATTGTTTTTTTTAAAAAATAAACGTATGGATAACAAGAAATTAATATCATTGTTGAGTAAGAAAACCAAGACAACACAAGAGAAGTCTAATGAGTTTCTCAGCTCGTTTATAGAAGAGATTACAAACGAAATGGCAAATGGAGCCGATGTCGAGTTTTTGGATTTGGGTATTTTTGAGAATATTGTTAGAGAACAAAAAATAATAACAAACCCCAAGACACAGAAAAAAATACTCTATCCGCCCAAAAATATAGTAGATTTAAAAGTTGCCAAACAGATAAAAGAATATTTAAAAACGATTGAAAAATGAAGACAACAGTAACAAAATCTGACTTGATAGCTAAATTAGCAAACAGACTCAATATTTCCGAAGAGCAGGTAGCTAATTTTTTAGACAAACTAAACGAATTGCTACTGAAAAATCTTGAATCGGACAAAAAGGTAACTATTAACGGTTTAGGTGTATTTAAGTTGGTTTGGGGAAGCTATCACAAAAATGCAAAACTGCAAGCCGGAGAGCCGAGAGAGTTTTATAAACTGAGATTTGAGCCGGAAGATGCTCTCAAAGAGTTGGTTAATAAAGAGTTCTCGCATTTGCAGGCGATAGAATTGTCCGAAGAGCTATCGTCTAATGTGCCGTTGGATACTCTTTCGAAACAGGCAGCAGAGATAAAAGATGTACTATCGGAGATACAGGAGGTAAAAGAAGTTGTGGAATATAGTGATACGACTACGTCCGAATCTTACGAACCCCAAGATAATTTGTCTGTTACGGCAACCGAAGTTGAGCAAAAAACGGAAGATACTCAAATAACTGAAACTACCGAATCTCAAACTACCGAAACAATAGAAACAACCCAAACATATTTACAAACTCCTACCTCTGTTATTACGGATTATAGTACTTATAACGATAATAAGTATGAGTCTGATAATAAGGATTATAGTGTGTCCTCTTATGGAAGCAGTTATGATGCATACAAACCGAAGGAAGAGTACACGGAGTCGAATCAATCGGTAAATACAGGTGCGAAATATGACTATACGGATAATAATAAGAGAGGTTTCGGAGGCAGTTCGTACTCGAACGAAGACGATGTCTTCGACAAAAATTACTACTCGCCCGACAATGTAGTGATTCGTAAGAAAAAAACTTGGATTTGGATACTGCTTGGCTGCTTGGTTGTAGCGGCTATTGCTTGTTGCTACTTATTTATGAAACCGCAGGTGTGTAGGTTTATCGATAATATTTTTCCCAAAAGAGAGACGCCGACCGAACTGCCTATTGTAGATGAAGTAGATAGCGTAATTGACAATGATACCGTGATATACGAAGAAGTTGCAATATCGGAATTAGACACAATGTTTTTCGAAAATCGTAAATATACGGAGTTTATTGATACCGTTACTATAAGTGCAGGTGTTACTATGGCACAACTTGCCAACCAATACTGGGGTAGCCGACTCTTTTGGGTATATATCTTTGAAGCCAACAAAGACAAGATTGCCAACGCCAATCGTATCTCGGTAGGAACAGAATTAAGAATACCTAAATTAGACAGCCGTTTGACTGATAAAAACGATGTGCATCTTATGAATAAGGTGAAAGAGTTGGAGGTAGTATTAGGTAAAAAATGATATTTTGCGGACAATTTTTTAAAGAGGCTGCCTTTATCAAAAAGGTAGCCTCTTTTTTGTTGATTGTCAAATGCTTTCAAATACATTTTTTATTATTTTTACAGCCTCGTACATTTGCGGTTCTGTAATTACGAGAGGCGGTGTAAATCTGATTATGTCCTCGTGAGTAGGTTTTGCCAAAAGTCCTTGTTCTTTTAACATCATACAAATATCCCAGGCTTTGATATTGCCTTGCGGTTCTGTTACTACCGCATTCAACAAACCTTTTCCACGCACTTTTTTTATCATTTTATGGTTTATTTTCGATAACTCGGTGCGGAATATTTCTCCCATTTTGTTGGCATTTTCTGATAGTTTTTCGTCTCTTACAACCTCCAAAGCAGCTATCCCCACAGCACAAGCCAACGGATTGCCTCCGTAAGTAGAGCCATGTTCGCCGGGTTTTATGGTAAGCATAATATCGTCGTTGGCAAATACAGCCGATACGGGTGTTACGCCTCCCGAAAGGGCTTTGCCCAATACCAAAATGTCGGGTTTTACGTTTTCCCAATCGCAGGCGAGCAGTCTGCCAGAGCGACCTATTCCGCTCTGTATCTCGTCTGCTATAAAAAGAACATTATGTTTTTTACAAATATCGTAACACGCTTTGAGGTAGCCTTCGTCAGGAACCACCACTCCTGCCTCACCTTGTATCGGTTCGAGTAAAAAACCTGCTATATTTTCATCTCTTATCACATTTTCGAGTGCGGATATATTGTTATACGGTATTTTAATGAATCCTTCGGTAAAAGGACCGAATCCACCATAACTACTTGGGTCTGTACTCATTGAGACAATTGTGATAGTACGTCCGTGGAAGTTATCCTCACACACTACTATTTTGGCTTTGTTTTCAGGAATTTTTTTTACCTCGTATCCCCAACGCCGAGCAAGTTTCAAGGCGGTTTCTACGGCTTCGGCTCCTGTATTCATAGGCAATAGCTTGTCGTAACCGAAAAACTTGGTGGCTTTTTCCATAAATTCGCCCAACAAGTCGCAATAAAAGGCACGAGATGTAAGAGTAAGCACATCTGCTTGTTTTTTTAATGCATCTATAATTTTCGGGTGGCGGTGTCCTTGGCTCAATGCCGAATAGCCCGACAAGAAATCGAAGTATCGTTTGCCCTCTACATCCCACAAATAAACGCCTTCACCTTTGCTTAGGACTACAGGCAGCGGATGATAATTGTGAGCTCCATATTTGTGCTCTCTATTTATAAAATCCTGTGTTGTCATATTTTTTATATTTAAAAAAATTAAAATAAAAGTGAGACAAAGATATAAATTTAAAATCGAAAAAAAAAATCTAACCCATAAAAAAATAGGTTAGATTTTTTTGTGTGAAACGAAAATACTGTTAGAATGTATATCCGATACCAAGACCAAGAATTGTTTTGAATTGAATATGTTGAACAACTCTTCCTGTACCGTCTCCGTTATCGAATTTAATAGCATCGTAATATTTAAGAGACGTGCCAAGCGATACATTAACCGAGCTTAATAGCTGATAAGATAGTGCCAAATCCCAATCTACGTCAATATTTCCGAATTTGCTCGAATAGGGAGTGAACAAGGTCAATCCCGAAACAACTTTGAATTGCTCGTATTGATAGTTAAATCCGCCTTTCAACATTGCTCCGAATTCGGTTTTTGTTGTTTTTAGAGGATCGACCCCATACGTTGCTCTTAGACTTTGCTCCAAGGCAGTGGTAATACGGCCGGCAGCAGGCGAAAAATATACGGAATAAATATCGTTCGGTTTCCAGTCTATACCGGCGGATAGGTCAATGTAACCGGGAGACAACCAATTTGATATATATATCTGAGTACTCTCATTAGGGTAGTCGTAGCCTTTTGTGTATTGCGAACGGAATGCCCCCAACAAAGTTGCATAAAAGTGATTGCCGATATCATAACCTGCCTTTGATGTAAGGTTGATTTTATCGTTCGATTTACGCCAAGTATAGGTAGCCTTATCTATATAGGTATAACCCAACTCTGTTTCAAATAAAGTTTCCCAAGCAAACTTATTTTTTTGATATATCAAACGTAGATTGGCGTTACCTACAAACAATGCCGAGTTGTTACCACCGGCTGCCCAGTTGGCCAACATCGTAAATGCAGAGTTGAGACCAATACCACCGCTAAACTTCCAATTCAAAGAATCGGTTTGTATCTTCTTCAAATCCGAAGAAGTACTTGCAGAACTACCTACAATATTGGTTACTGTATTTCTCCTTTGGTCTTCCTGTGCAACAGCCTTGCCCGAAAGACCTAAAAAAACTATTGCCAAAGCAAATAAACTTATTTTTTTCATATTCATCATTATTTATTTTTAAGTATATCACGAATTTCAGTTAATAAAGCTTCTTCTTTTGTTGGTTCTGCCGGAGCAGCAGGGGCTTCTTCTTTGGTCTTCTTCAATTGGTTAATCATTTTGATAACAAAGAAAATACTCAAAGCTATTATCAAAAAATCAACCGTAACCTGAATGAATGAACCATAGTTGATTGAGACTTCCGGGACAGCAACACCGGCGGCATCTACCGTCGCGGACTTTAACACGTACTTTAATCCGTCAAATTTGATTCCTCCCAAAAGCATACCGATAGGAGGCATTATTATATCATTAACCAAAGATGTAACTATTTTTCCAAAAGCTCCACCGATTATTATACCCACAGCCATATCAATAACATTGCCTTTGACTGCAAAATCCTTAAATTCTTGTAAGATTTTCATAAAAGTTCATTTTTTTAATTGTTTATACTACTGATTGTTAGTTTATTATTATAAAGTACAAAATTATATTTTTTTTTTATAATTTTGCAAAAATAATAGATGAATTTTATAACACCAATTCATAATTAACTTATTTTAATGATAGTTTGTCGAAATTTAACTAAAAACTAATTTTCATAATGTCGAAAATAATATCACTTACGGGAGATTTGGGCAGTGGGAAAAGCACTGTATCTGCGGTTTTGTGTAAAGCATTGGATTATAAATATGTATATACCGGACAAATACAGCGTAAAATAGCAGAACGTTACTCGATGACTACAAACGAGTTGAATGTTTATGCTGAAACTCACCCCGAAATAGATAGAGAGATTGACGATACGTTCAAATCGCTTGTAAACTCAAAAGACTTGATTGTGGACTCTCGGTTGGCTTGGTTTTTTATACCGGACTCTTTTAAAGTCTTTTTGAAAACCAATATTGTTGTATCTGCACAACGGATATCCGGCGATAAGGAACGACTTAATGAAAATTATCGTTCGATTCAGGAGGCAGCATTGAAAATCGTTGAGCGAAAAAAAAGCGAAGTCAAAAGGTATAAACTGTATTATAATGTTGATTGTCTGGATTTTACTAATTATGATTTGATAATAGATACAACAGAAATTTCTCCCGACGAAGTATGTCAAATAATTTTGACTGAATATGGAGAATTTTGCCGACAGAGTAGTGATTATAAGCGTAAGGCATTGGTATCTCCCCAAAATTTATATCCCACAAAAGAAAATGATAATAGCAATGTGGTGGAAGTAATTAACAGTGATTCGTTCGATTATATTATGTGTGGGCATTCGATTGTAGCCAATGGTATAAAAGAGAATCAGCGGCTGTTGCCTGTGATATATAAAAACAACCCTCAACAAGAGATAAATCCTGACAAGGGGTTGTTAAAGAAATGGCAATTGATAAATAACTTTACTTATCTTATAGAGCCATAATACATCTGTTTATAAATTTATATCGAACAATAATCAAATCGAACCGCATAAAATGGAGTCGATAATGTCGCCTGTGGCTATGTCCGACTTTTTGATGCGTGTGATTAACTCTTTGCCTTTGTCGGTAAGCACGAAGTACATTTGTCGTTTGTCGTGTATGCCGAGTGTGCGACTTATAAGTTCCTTGTTTTCGGTACTACGTATTACCTTCGAGGTATTGGAGGCGGTAAGTCCCAGCAAAGAGGCTATCTCGCCCGACGAAAGTTGCTCTTTATTCCAAAGACTACACAATAACATACCCTCGTTGAGGCAGATACCGTGATGTTTTTGGAAGTCGGCTTCGTAGTTCATTATAGCTCGATATATGTCGCGTATTTTACATAATTTTTCCATAATTTTTCCATAAACAGTTGATAAACGGTTAGATAAACAAGTTGATGTTTGATTTGTCGGCACGCTCGATATATGTAGCTACACCTCCGACCGTTACCTCGTCGAGTAACTCCTCGCGTTTTACTCCCATTACCTCCATCGACATTTGGCAGGCGATAAACTCTACACCCAGCTCCAACGCCTGATTTCGCATCGACTCGAGCGAGGCTATACCTTTTTTACCCATTATGTAACGCATCATTCGTCTGCCCATACCTCCCATATTCATTTTAGATAGTTTGAGTTTGAGCGACGAACCTGGCATCATCATCGAGAACATTCGCCCGAAAATATCCTTTTCGACATTCGGCTTATCCAACTTTTTAATTGCATTCAACCCCCAGAATGTGAAAAATATCGAAACCTTTTGTCCGGTAGCGGCAGCTCCGTTGGCAAGAACGAATATAGCAAGAGCTTTGTCGAGGTCGTCGCTGAATAGGATAAACGTTTTGTTTTTGTTATTGGTCGATGTCTGCATTGAGCTTGCCTTTGGTGCTGTTTTTTGCACAATAACGGTATAGCGACCACTGTCTTCTTTATTGGAAATCAGTGTGTTGCCTGTGCTGTTGCACCATGCTTTCACATCGCCGGAGAAGCCTGCGTCGGTAGCTGTTATCTCTACGGTTTCGCCTTCGGCAATGGTATCGATAGCTTGTTTTATCTTCAATATCGGTCCGGGACATTGCAACCCGCAAGCATCTACACGTAGAGTCTTCGTTGAAGTTTGGTTTTGCGTGTCAATATTCGGTTCTGATTTGTTAACACTCCTCGACGACGGCTCTGTGATATCGGCTACTGCCGTTGAATATGTTTTATAGCCTCCCGATAAGTTCGATATATTGGTATAGCCGTTACCTCTTAGAATATTTATCGCCAAATAGCCACGTAAACCAATGGCACAGAATACATACACGGGCTTATCTGTCGGGATACGGTGTAGATTGTTACGCAACGAGTCGAGGGGAATATTCACTGCCCCTTCGATAGAGCCGGAGGCGAACTCCTGTTCGGTACGCACGTCGAGCAACATCACTCGGCTTGCATCGGCATCCTTTACCTGTCGCCATGTAATTACAGGCATCACGCCATCGACCACGTTACTTGCCGTATAGCCTGCAATAGCTATGGGATCTTTTGCCGACGAGAAGGGTGGGGCGTAAGCATGCTCCACACGTGTGAGGTCATAGACCGTACCTCCGTTTTTGATGAGTAAGGCTATTTGGTCGATACGTTTATCAACGCCATTGTAACCAACGCTTTGAGCACCGAGTATCTTGCCGCTTGCAGGGTCGAATATCAGCTTTATGCTCAACGGCATCGCTCCCGGATAATAGCCTGCGTGTGAGCCCGAGTGGGTGTTTGATATGGCGTAAGGTATATTCATCTGTTTCAAGTGTTTGGCAGCAAGTCCGGTAGTGGCAACGGTCATATCAAATACTTTGGCTATAGCTGTGCCGATGGCTCCTTCGTATTTCACTTTATTGCCCAATACCATATTGTCGGCTACGATTCGCCCTTGACGATTGGCAGGGTTCGCCAGATAGTTGAGCCACGGCTTGCCTGTGATAGGGTGCGGATACTCAATGGCATCGCCTACGGCATATACATCTTTTGCCGATGTCTCGAGATATTCGTTCACCGCAATACCGCCTGTCTGTCCGATAGCAATGTCGGCGGTCTTTGCCAAAGCGGTATCGGGACTAACCCCGATGGATAGTATTACCATTTCGGTTTCTATCGCTTTGCCGTTGTTTAGACGTATCTCTATTTTATTGCCCTTACGTTCGAAACTTTCAACACTATGTTCGAGCAGAAGTCTCACCCCTTTTTGTAGCAGATGTTGATGTATGTGTGCGGCCATCGAATAGTCGAGCGGTGCCATCACCTGATTGCTCTTCTCCACGATAGATACCTCTGCTCCCAGTCGGTGTAGGTTCTCTGCCATCTCCAAGCCTATAAATCCTGCTCCCACGACAACAGCGTTTTTTACTTTGTTGTGGGTAATAAAGTGTTTTATCTTGTCGGTGTCATCGACATTACGAAGCGTGAATATGCCGTCCGAATCAATTCCCTTGATAGGAGGACGTACGGGCGATGCTCCCGGCGACAGCAACAGCTTGTCATATTTTTCGTCATATAGACTGCCGTCTGCACGGCGTACAACAACACTTTTTGATACTGTGTCGATAGAGACAACCTCGTTTTCGACCCTTACGTCGATATTGAAACGAGTGCCAAACGATTCGGGTGTTTGTACGAAAAGCCTGTTGCGTTCTTTTATCGTACCTCCTATGTAGTAGGGTAGTCCACAATTGGCATAGGATATATATTTGCCTTTTTCGATAAGTACAATTTGGGCTTTTTCGTCGATACGACGTATTCGGGCTGCTGCGGTGGCTCCACCGGCTACGCCTCCAATTATTAGGTATTTCATATTTAGTTATTTATGTGAATTTAAAACAATAATAAAAATTGATTTGCAAAGATAAGTAAAATATTTCATTTGGAAATATATTCTTTTGGAAAATATTTTTTTGTCGATTCAAGGGCTTTAATTTTTTTTCATAATAAATAAAAATACATTGCTGTCCGATGGAATGATTACTCTTGGGCATTGTTTGATTTTGCTTTGTAGTAAAAACAAAAGGGGCTGAATTTCTGTATGAACTCAACCCTTTTTTTACCTAATCCAAAACTTTTATTGGGTAGCAATATTTTTATACATCAACTTTGGGTGGATTTGAGTATCATACTTTGTGCATCACTGCCCAATTTCCAATATGACCAATAAAACATTTATCTTTATCTATTTTGTAGAAATAAAAAAAACACTTACCTTTGCAGTCGTAAAGTTAGTTGTGGTTTTCCACGCTCAAAGATAACAGTACTCGCTTGTCATACCGTAAGATCTGCTGGCGGGTCGTTTTTTTTACAGATACTATGGCAAATAAAAAATCACGTTCCATTCAAGAACAAGTAGATTTATTGAGAAGCAGAGGCATGACAATAGACGATGACGATGTGGAATTTGCCCGTCGTCATTTGAATCATATCAGTTATTACCGATTGAAAGGATACTGGTGGGATATGCAAACTGATAAAGTTAAACACATATTTTGCAAGAATGCCAATTTTAAAGATGTTATCACACGGTATTTATTTGACAAGGAATTACGTCTGATACTGTTTGATGCTATTGAAACCATTGAGGTAGCATTAAGAACAAAGATGATTTATCACCTTTCACAATCGTATGGAGGTTTGTATTATACA
>JBGXXV010000035.1:0-12966 GCA_041814825.1 Bacteroidota bacterium
GTCAAGACAAGAAAAGTATGTCGGGGTTCGGGGCAGACAGCCCCAATGAAATGTTAAAACATTCCGATAGCCTCACGTCTTTTCTAATGCGGAATATAGGGAAAACCTCATAATAACCCGATAAACAAATGTACAAGATAAGACTATTTCACAACAAAAGCATATATCCGGTTGCTTATTAAGATATTACTGATTGATGTCAGTTGTTTATCGGACGGCAATATTTTATTCTACTTCATCAATTAAACGAAAAAGTTCGGTTTTGTCCTCGGCTCGGAGCATCGCTATTCGGGTAGGTTTGAAATTAGGAATACCTTTGAAAACAGGCGTTGCCGCTATATGACGGCGAGAATGAACAATGCCTTTTCGTTCGTCTTTGAGCCACTCAATAGAGTTTAAGATGTGTGTTTTGAGTATCTCTTTTTTGCCTTCGAAGTCGGGTATATTATATTTATTTTCGGACAATAGATAGTTTTTTATCTCTGCAAAAATCCACGCATTGCCTATTGCCCCACGTCCTACCATAACAGCATCGACTCCGTATTTGTCAAATTTGTCTTTGGCTCCTTGGGCAGATATAATATCTCCGTTACCGATAATCGGTATTTTTATTCGTTGGTTGTTTTTGACCTCACCTATAAGGCTCCAATCGGCTTCTCCCGTATACATTTGTGCCCGCGTACGTCCGTGTATGGCGAGTGCTGCTATTCCGCAGTCTTGTAGTTGTTCGGCTAATGTGGTTATTATCTTTGAATTGTCGTCCCACCCCAGACGTGTTTTTACCGTTACGGGGGTATTGACCGCCTTCACTACGGCAGATGTGATTTCCAACATCTTAGGCACGTTACGCAAGAGTCCTGCACCTGCCCCTTTCGCTGCAATCTTTTTGACCGGACAACCAAAATTTATATCAATAATATCGGGTTTGCTCTCCTCTACTATTTTGGCTGCCTCTACCATTGTTTGAGGCTCTTTGCCATAGATTTGTATAGCTACGGGACGTTCTTGGGGTAATATTGTCAGTTTTTGCATCGTTCTACCGACAAAGCGAACCAAAGCATCGGCACTTACAAACTCGGTATAGACCAAATCGGCACCAAAATTTTTGCAGACAAGACGGAACGCCAAATCGGTTACATCTTCCATAGGAGCAAGGAAAACAGGGTATTTTTCAAATTGTATTCCGCCTATCTTCATAGAGTATCAAGCGATATAACGGTTATTTTTATCGAATCAACCATATAATGGCTACCAATACCAATTTTTTTGCCAAACCTATGATAAAAAGAGTCTTGATATGTTTGCTACCTATTTTTTTGTTTTTATATAAATCCGATGATAGCAATTTTTTATACAAATCTTTAATCATTTTTTATCAAGTAAACTGTTTTAGAAATCTTACATCGTTTTCGGAAAAGAGTCTGAGGTCTTTTATTTGATATTTGAGGTTGGTAATTCGTTCCACACCCATACCGAAGGCATACCCCGAATACACTTTCGAATCTATACCGCACGCTTCCAACACATTGGGGTCAACCATACCACAGCCGAGTATTTCGACCCACCCCGTATATTTACAAAACGGGCAACCTTTACCGCCACAAATATTGCACGATATATCCATCTCTGCACTTGGCTCTGTAAATGGGAAATATGAGGGTCTCAACCGTATTTGTGTCTGTTCGCCGAATATCTCTTTGGCAAAATATAGTAGAGCCTGTTTGAGGTCGGCAAAAGAGACCTCTTTGTCTATGTACAAGCCCTCTACCTGATGAAAGAAACAGTGGGCGCGATACGAAATAGCCTCGTTGCGATATACACGTCCGGGACAAAGCACCCTTATGGGCGGTTGTTGGCTTTTCATTACGCGTGTTTGTACGCTCGACGTATGGGTACGCAGTAGAATATCGGGATTTTTTTCTATAAAAAAAGTATCCTGCATATCACGTGCCGGGTGTTCGGGCGGGAAGTTAAGAGCCGAAAAAACGTGCCAATCGTCTTCTATCTCCGGTCCGTAGGCGATAGTGAAGCCAAGTCTGGAAAAAATGTCGATGATTTCGTTTCTCACCAACGACAACGGGTGTCTTGCTCCAAGTTCTATGGGTTCGGCAGAACGTGTAAGGTCTTGGTATTCGTTGCTATCACTACTAACGCTAAGACTTTCTCGGAGAGAGTTTATTTTGTCCGTTGCCATTTGTCGCAAAGTGTTTAGCAGCTGCCCTATCTCTCGTTTGTCTTCGTTCGGCACACTGCGAAATTCGTCAAAAAGAGCCGAAATCTCTCCCTTTTTGCTAAGGTATTTTATTCGTAAAGACTCAACCTCTTCCAATGTTTTTGCCTGAAAACTATTTACTAATTGTTTGAGACTCTCTATTCTTTGTTTCATACCGCTAAATTTTTTGTGTTTTTGTGTATCTATCGTTTTTATTGGTTATGTAATATAGTTAAAATAATCCGTCCAAAATTTTCGGCAAATCTTCATCTAAATTACCGTTGTAATCTTTATGCGGAATATTTAATTTTTCAAGTGCCAACTTAAATCGTTTGTATCCGCTTTTATCTCTTAATGCCACCCAATTAACACCCAATTGGTCGCACTGATTTTTGTTTTGTTGTGAAAGCGTATCGGCAACAAATACATTACTATCGCGAGCAATTATTGCATCTGCACTTTCGGGATTTCCTTTGCCCATTAGTTTGACTTCACATAAGTATTCTTTGCCGTTGTTGAGTAAATAAAAATCAATTTCCCTATCCACTTTTTTCCCTTTGTCTTTTACAAAATGCGAAGCATTGTAGTTGATTTCGGGAACTTGATACATTTTACACAAAGTTAGCATCAAGTATTTTTCGGCACTTTTACCCGCGGTACTCCACAAACCTCCTCTTAACGCAGCTCGTTTTACTGCTAATGTGTTAATGACAATCAAGCTTTCACTTACATTCAAATCAACAGAAACGCCGTTCATTTTTATGGTTAATGTTAAGTCAATTTCCCTTTCCATTTCAACAAGTGATTGAATACTGCTATAAAGAGTTTTAAAATGTTCGTTTGCTGCTTCTATAACGATTGTTTTTGTTGCTGTGCCATACATATTGCTAATAGTCTTTTTATTAAGACCTGAATTTATAGCAATGTCATCAGAAGGCAATGCCTCGTCCATAAATGCTTTTTTATACCAATCAATTGTAATTTCTTTCGATTCCAACTTTGCATAAGCTATTTTCTTAAAAAAATCAACTGCAAATTGAAGGAATTCGGCATTTATCAAATTCACAATTTCAATACGATAGTCTTGTGATTTAATCACGCGAGTAATTATATTTTTTACTATTTGGTCTGTCAATGTCATTTAGCTATTTCTTTAAATTGTTCTAAGGTTAAAAATCTTGTTTTTCTTTCTTTAAACATAGATTGTTCTTTTTGTTTTGCTTGCATATATTCAAAATATTTTGGTTCTTGTTCTGTAAGAAAGAATAATCGTTCTAATGCTTTTGCTGTTCGCCCAACTGTTCCGCTTCCTCCGAATGGATCAAAAATCAAGTCCCCTTTGTATGAATAATATTGAATTACTCGTTTACAAAGTTCAACAGGGAAAATGGCAGAATGAACTTTATCAAAACAAGGGTCAATTTTCCATACATTGGTTGTTTCATACCCATCTGCAACTTTACTATCTTCTACTGTTTTTGCATCATAACTTCGCATATTCCAATCCAATAGTTTTTCCGTTGATTTGCGATACACCATTAAATATTCCGTAACCGAATTTGGTTTGTATCCCAATGGTTTACGGTGTTGCATAAATCCACCAACACGATTTTTAACACTTGCCTCCGGTTTAAGCCAAATTATATCATCAATAAACTCCCAACCATTTTTCACTAAATAAGGATGCAGATCAAAAGGGATACCATACCTCTTGCTTGAATGAGAACGACTGACACGAGGAATAATTATCGGCGAAGTATTGACAATTAAAAAGCGACCTTCTTTTGTAATTCTGTGAGTTTCTTGGAAAACTTTATCTAAAAAATCTAAGTATGCTTGGTAACTTGGATAAATGGAGTAATCACGAGCATTATAATATGGAGGCGATGTAAATGTTAAATGAACACTCTCGTCAGGTACATATTTCAATGCTTCCAAAACGTCTGCATTTACAACAATATTTTTTAGAAAATCGAATGTTTCTGTATGTGTTTGTGCGTGAGTTCCTGTTTTCTCTCGTGAAAAAAACTGTTTGTATATAATGGTTCTTACCATTTCATTCTCGTGATTTATCAAAGATTTCAAATGCTCTTCTATTTCTTTATCTTTTTCAAAAACGAGCAAACCACGAATTGCCTGACAAACAATTTTAGGATCAATATCCGTCAAAAAATCAAACAGTAATTGCTTATTTTCTATTTTTCTTTGCCTTCCAATTGAAGAAACTATTTCACGTTTAACATTTGTATCAGTTTCATTTTGATACAAAGAATACAGAGATTTTATATTTGGTGAATTTCTTAATTTTCCTATATTTTTAACAGCATTCAGTCTGACCTGCGAGTGTTTGTGTTCTAAGAGCTTATATAAAAAGTCAGCATTGAAACTGTTAGGAAGTTGACCTAAATTTTTAAGAATAAAGTTAATGTTTTTAACATCACGTTGAGAATTAATAAAGTTTGTCAATTCCAGATTTCCTCTATGCTTGAGTTCTGTGATGTACTCTTTTGTCATCATAAAATCATTATTGTCAATATAACAACACTAACTATCATCAACTTACCGACAAGAAGCCGAAATGTCTTTTTGCCGACTTATCTTTGTCCATCGTGTATCTCTGCCAGTTCCAAGCTGACAGTAAAGTATCTTCGAGAGATATTTGTGTTTTCCATTTCAAAACCTTATTGGCTTTTTGCGGGTCTGCCCAAATTGCTTCTATATCTCCGGGACGCCTGCCCACTATTTCGTATGGTACTTTTACGCCTGTTGCTTGTTCGAATTTTTGTATCAGCTCCAATACCGATGTGCCTTCTCCCGTACCGAGGTTGAAGATTTCCCTGCTTTCGACCTTACCGTCCAAAAGGCGTTTTAGTGCAGAAATATGTGCCTGAGCCAAATCCACAACATTTATGTAATCGCGAATGCAAGTACCGTCAGGCGTATTGTAATCGTTCCCAAAGACCGACAATTTTTTTCTTATACCTGCTGCTGTTTGCACTATGTACGGTACGAGGTTTTCGGGCGTTCCATTTGGCTGTTCGCCTATATACGCCGAATGATGCGCTCCTATGGGATTGAAATAGCGAAGAACGACGCACTTCAAATTCTCGTTTGCAGTCAGAGAATCAGAAATAATTTCTTCACAAATTTGTTTGGTATTACCGTATGGCGATTGAGCCGATTTTATGGGAGTATTCTCATTTACAGGCATTTTATCGGCTTGCCCATAGACAGTACAAGACGAAGAAAACACCAAATTGGGTATTTTGTGTGTCTGCATCAACTCCAAAAGTGCTATCATAGACCCAATATTATTGCGATAATACGGCAGAGGGCGTTTGACGGAGTCTCCTACTGCTTTTAAGGCAGCAAAATGTATAATAGCCTGAATACCTTCGTTTTTGGATAAAAACTTGTCCATAGCCACATAGTCGCTACAATCAATGTTTTCGAACTTCGGTTTGGTACCTGTAATCTTCTCTATTCCTTTGAGAACATCAATATTTGAATTAGAGAGATTGTCCACTATAATTACATCAAATCCGCTTGCGATAAGTTCTACCACAGTATGCGAACCGATATAGCCAATCCCGCCTGTTACAAGTATCTTCTCTTTGTTGAACGAGAATTTGTCTATAAATTTTCTAAATCTTCCTGCCATAAATTTTTAGGGTATTTTCCCTGTCTTGTTAAATTATTAATTCTCTCAATCACCATCGGTTTATCCTCTATGTATGTAACGCCAAACCACGTTGCGGGCGTGTCGATAACACGACAAGTGGATATGTCGCTTGAAATCAAATCATTGACCATAGTAGGGATATAAAACTCCGAGTTGAGCCGATTGCCCTCTTCTTCTAAAAATTTTATAAACCTTTTTTCCGAATGTTCGAAATAGTCCGGCGTAAAACCCCAAAAATTCATTGAAACAGGTGTATTGGGTTCGAGGGTTTTCTCTTCGTTTTCGTTTGGTCGAAAAACTATCCTATCGTCTTTTCTTATAATTTTGGTACGCTCTATAACATTAGTCAAAAACGAATTTTCATCAACAAAACATTCTCCTCTTGATACATAGCCATTCTCCGAGAGAGTATTCTGTAAGCGGTATGCTACCATACAGTACTGATTCTCTTTGCCTTTGACTTCGTTAAGGAATTTTGCTAAAACTTCAAACGACTCTTTCCCGTAAAAGTCATCTGCATTGATAACGCCAAAGGGTTCGTTTATGACGCTTTTTGCCATCAATACGGCGTGGTTGGTACCCCAAGGCTTTTCGCGTTCGGGGTGGAACGAACAACCTGACGGTACGGCATTAATATCCTGATAGACAACTTTTACCTCTATTTTGTCTTCAAATTTGGCTATAACCTCACGTTTGAAATCCTCTTCAAAACTTTTGCGGATTACAAAGACAACCTTACCGAATCCGGCTCTAATAGCATCATATACAGAGTAGTCCATTATGGTTTCGCCGCCCGGTCCGACTCTGTCGAGCTGTTTGAGACCGCCATAACGACTACCCATTCCGGCGGCTAATATCAATAGTGTAGGTTTCATACTCACATCAATTCCTATATTTTTATTAAAAAACTTTTATCGTAATTAGAATAAGGATTTTTTTTAACTTTTCAACTGCAAAGGTACAAAAATTTCGGTTAAGAACAGACAGCATAAAAAGTATCGTTTGGAGTCTGTCATTTTTGTTTTGGAATATACAACACAAATGCTCTCACAACACCAACTGTTTCAGCTTATTACGCGGATACTCTTTTCAATGCAATGAACCGTTTCTCGACCAGATGCCACGAGATATAAGCCAAAAAGAGAGTAATTATAAATGTGAGCAACATAAGCTGTATGTGATTGGGACGACAGAAACAGACAACGAATTGCTGCACTACAAAGGCATAAAGGTAAGTACCATAAGACAAATCTCCAATGACTTTACCTATATCTTTGACCAAATATAACGGTTTCAGACCGATGAGTATGATTAATAGCGGTACGATTATGTAATACAGATAATCGGACAAACCATATTTTACCGCAATAATAAAGATTGTTAATAACGGAACAAATATTTTAAAAATGTGTTTGGTATTACTGTTTAGTCCGATAGCCGCCAATAGAGCCCCGCCCCAAAAACAGGCTCCGAGTTGTAGCAAATTTTTTACCCTGAATATAAAATTAATTTGTAGTATTGATTGAGGCAATATGAACATCCCTATTAGACATAACAACCAAACAAATGAAGTTATCTTTATCATAGTATTTCGATTGTGCCTGAATTTAAACAACAAAGCGGTAGCTATATACATCAGAAATTCATATCTTATTGTCCATAGCGAACCGTTTATTATTTTCGGGTAAGGATTATTTTCAAATACTCCGCTGATGGTATATTGAGGATACAGAATAATGTTTAGAGGTATATATGTCCATACTTCTCTATTTTTGAGATAAGGGATATTGTTTTCATACACAAGGGGTAATACCAAAATCGTAAATACCAAAACCACAAACAAAGCAGGAAACAATCGCAAAAATCTTTTCCAAAAGTAATTAATCGGCGTAAGACTTCGTTCCATACTTTTGTATATCAGATAACCGCTTATAACAAAAAATCCTGTAACTCCGATTTTTGACAATTGTAATTGAGAATTGGAGAGTGCCCCCAAAAAATCAATATCCCCTACTCCCGATAGAGTATATGAGTGTGTTATGATTACAAAACAGGCAAATAATAGACGTAGAAAATCAAAATTATTGTTTCTATCCATACTTTTTCTTTATCAAAAATGAAACTGTTTTTGTGTGATATTTTTTGTTTTCCCCCGCAAAGGTAGAAAAAAGTTTTGAGTGCTGAGTAACGTTTTTGGGGGAGTCGGCAGAAAAAGTATTTTAAATAAAAGCATACAAAAGGCAACTATAATATCTACATTGTCGGTTATAAAAAGTCTATTACAAAACGACAAACAAAAAAAGACAATTCGCTGATTTTAAGCCGTTATACCACAATCATTGTTTTTCTAATGCGAAAACTTGATATATATTAGTCGAAAAAATATTAATTTTGCCACTAAATGATGTCGCAATATACCAAAATAACCATTCATACCTCGATACAAGAGTATGAACGAGACCTGCTCATATATCGCTTGCAAGAGATAGGATTCGACGGCTTCGAGGAGACCTCAGGAGGCGTTATAGCCTACTGTCTTACAGAAGTTTACGACGAAACACGGTTAGTCGCTACGCTCCCAAACGACGCTCGCTACCGAGTAGAACATTTAGATGAGGATGCTTGGTTACGCTTTTGCTAATCAATTGACGTTCATCATAAAAAAAAATAAATCATTCATTCACAAACAAATATAGAACGTAAAAAATGGAAATACCTTTTGCATCGCTTATCCCTTTTATCATTCAGTTAATTTTTATAGCTGTTGCACCTCTTTTGTTTCATCATTGGTGGGAAAGCAACCGCAACAAACTATTGGTATCTATCGTATTGAGCATACCTGTTGTTTTGTTCCTGATGTCGAACAGTATGTTGGACAAGCTCGAACACCAAATATGGTTCGATTATCTGCCTTTTGTGATACTGCTTACCTCACTGTTTGTAATAACCGGGGGCATACATCTAAACGGCGATATTCAGGCAACGCCCAAGGCTAATACCGTATTTTTGGCAATAGGTTATATTCTTGCCTCGATTATGGGGACTACCGGAGCGGCAATGTTGCTTATACGTCCGATATTGCGAACAAACGAACAGAGAAAATATAAAACACATACTGTACTGTTTTTTATAGCCTTAGTGGCAAACTGCGGAGGATTGCTCACGCCTCTTGGCGACCCACCATTGTTTCTATTATATCTGCGCGGTGCCGAATTTACTTGGTTTCTAAAACTGCTTCCCGAATGGTTGTTTGTAGGTATCGTACTATTGACAATATACTATCTGCTCGATAGATTCTACTATATGAAAAAAGAGGAATGGACAGCCATATCAGCCGATATGAAAGAGAAAATGCCCATTACCCTAAGCGGCAATATCAACTTTGTGTTTCTTGTGGGGGTGGTGCTTTCGGTAGCTTTTATCAACCAACAGTATATACCAAGTATGGCAGACCATCACGCTCCTCTGTATATCAAATTTCTAAGAGAAATAATACTCTCCGTATTGATTGTCCTTTCTCTCTTATTTACTCCCGGAGGGCTACGCGAACAAAACAGATTTACTTGGACGCCTATTTTGGAGGTGGCGGCACTCTTTTTGGGTATTTTTGCCACTATGACACCTGCCCTACTCTACCTCAATCAGCATTCGGCTTCTATGGGGCTTAGCGAGCCTTCGCAATTTTATTATTTTACGGGGCTTTTGAGCTCGTTTCTCGATAATGCTCCTACGGCTCTTGCCTTTCATAGTGTTGCCGAAGGTTTGCCTTTGGTGGGCACTCAGGTAGCCGGAATATCGGAAATACTTTTGAAGTCGATATCTACGGCAGCAGTATTCTTCGGAGCAATGACCTATATAGGCAACGGACCTAACTTTATGGTAAAGGCAATAGCCGAAGAGAACAAAGTGCCTATGCCATCGTTTTTTGCCTACATAGCCAAATTTTCGGTACTGGTACTTCTGCCCGTATATATATTGTGTCAATTGTTGTTTTTGTAGAGAGATATTTTTTTGAGAAAACAATACAAATGAGGCTATCAATCATGCATACAGGGTGTATAAGCTGTTGCATGAAGATAGTGATAATTTTGCAAGACCCCAAAGGCAGAAAATCTTCTAAAACCAAGCTCACAGGACAAGAAAAACAAATCAAAGAACTACTGGATAAGAAAGTTTCTTATTCCGCCATTGGTAGAATATTAGGCGTACATCGGCTTACGGTAAGCAGTTTTGTACGAGAGAAAATGTAATAATGATATTTAGATTTTGATTTTTTTTCTACGGCGAAACATTCAGCGACAAAAACAATCTTTTTATGAAATAATTTGTCGTATTTGTTTTCCAAAATCATCATATCTATTATTCGTCAAGCATCAAAGAAACAGAAGGCAACATATTGTCAGGGAATTGTCTTTTTTTATCAAAAAACAACCCCATTCCATAAGGTAGCACTTTATTATTGGTTTTCAGCGTTATAGAAGACTGTTTTGATATTTTTGCAATATGGACAAATATAGCTCGTTCGATTTCGGGCGAATCGGCAAAAATCCGTACCACTTTATTCTGTGATATAACAAAAGCTATTCCCTTTATATTTTGCTTGCTTTGGGCAATATATATTTGATTATTTTCCAAAGCAAAAATATCAAAAATCACCTCAAAAAAATTATTAGAGAACAATACGCCACACTCTTGTTCCAATTGTTTACGAAGAAAGTAATCAAACGCCTTGTTCAACTCGTTGTTTTTTAGAATATCTACAAATATATCGTTTTTATGCAACCCGTAATCGGTTACATCGATATTACTATAATCTTTGTAAAATAGAGTTCGATAGCCAAATTTACGATATATCTCAAATAGATACTCTTCTGCGGGTATAAGCCAAACGGCATCGAAGTCTTTTGACTGTAAGCTGTGATGGGTTTTGTCAAGTAGCTGCCTCATAAATCCTTTATTTCTATAACCTCTATTGGTAGCTATACCCGACAGATAGGCTGTTTTGAGTATTTCGTTGCCCAACTTAAAATCAAAAGTGATAGCTTGTAACGCAGCCACCACCCTACCATCATACTCCACCGTATAATTGATTTCGTCAGAATAGATACGTTCAAAATACAGATTTACGAAGTTATCCGCATCATCAAATACATCATGCCAGAGTTGCTTAACCTGTTCTCGAATATTCATATCTATATCATTTAGAGCAATTTAGCGGTATATTTATCCAATATTTCGTATGGATAGTATGATAGTTTTGCTTTGCGAAGCCCCTCTATACCCAAATCCTCCTCACGATTGATAAATTGATACTGTTCGGGAATAGTTTTGGCAAACTCATTGTTTATCATAGCATAAGCCCCTATATATGATGCATCGGCTTTCTCTACCGCTACATCAAAAACAGTATTATTTATTGGTGACCCGTATGTAAAGGCTACCACTCTATTATCTACAATAAGTGCACCTCCTTGCAAGTCGAGTTCGGTGTAATTGTCGAATGCTCTCTGTATTGCACTGCTTTCCGACTCCAAAGCAATATACGACTTATCCTTTTCGTCTTGATTAATACTCTTCCAATGACTTACTAACTCCATACATTGGGGTAAAAGCTCCGTAGATAGCGGTACAAACCGATAATCGGGATACGTGCGTTTGAATTGGTTTATGTGGTTGCGTTTGGGTTGATATTTTTTACCCACAAGTCCCGCCAAATCTTCTCTAAGATAGATGTAATCGGAATATTCGCTGTTCGTCGTAAACAAAAAACGATTTGGTTTACACCGCTCTATCGCCTCTTTCATCTCAAGAGTAAGCCCCTGCATACAAAAACGCTGGTCGTTTTCGGCAGCAAATTCGACGATTTTCCTTATCGCACCACCCAAATCGCCTTCGCCCAAAGGCAACATATAGAAAGGTTTGGAGTGAAACCAATATTTTACGAACAGAAAACCATCTGCTTCGGCTATTTGAGTGTCGTAAAGAAATCGCCACACAAACATATTGGCAAAAGCCAGGTCGCAATTACGATATGTGGTCTTATATGTATATGATTGTACGAGAGTGCGGTCATTGGCGTCAAAAGCCCTAAATTTTAGCATATTGGCATATTTTATTGTTAATTATGCAAAGTTAATCAAAAATGCTATTGGTTTCGATTGCTATTTTATATACAATAGATAGATTTTATAAATAAATAAAATAAATGGTTCTATATTGGCAAAAAAAACAGCTAATTTTGTAAAATAGTTTTTTATATGGATACAAAAAATATTATTTTGGAACAACACCCTTTGTTGCCTTTTACACCGAATAACTCTAAATTACTGATGTTGGGGAGTTTTCCTCCTCAATCAAAAAGATGGTCAATGAACTTTTTCTATCCTAACTTGAATAACGATATGTGGCGAATATTCGGCATAATATTTTTCAACGACAAAAATCATTTTTTAGACATAAGCCTCAAAGTATTTGACCGTGAAAAGATAATTGATTTTCTAACAAAAAAAGGAATTGCCATATACGATACGGCAACAGTTATAAGAAGGCTCAACAACAATGCTTCCGATAAGTTTCTCGATGTGGTAACTCCCACCAATATCAAAAAACTACTTGACTCTATTCCCTATTGCAATGCAGTCGCCACCACAGGCCAAAAAGCCACAGAGATATTTTGTGAACAATTTTCCGTAATTGCCCCTAAAATAAGCGAATATAAGGAGTTTTCATATAAAAATCGTATCTTGTCTTTTTATCGTATGCCATCATCTTCACGTGCGTACCCTATCAGGGTAGAACAAAAGGCAGAGATATATAAGCAAATGTTTTACAACCTCAATATCTGACATTTGACATATTCCGCGAGGCTACCTCAACACTCTCCTACTACCATAACCAATCGACAATAAAAACAAAAAACAGACCTAAATACGGTCTGTCTTCTTTACAATTTGTGGAGAATAAGGGACTCGAACCCTTGACCCCCTGCGTGCAAGGCAGGTGCTCTAAGCCAACTGAGCTAATCCCCCGTTGTGTATATTTTTGGTAGTCCCAGGCAGAGTTGAACTGCCGA
>JBGXXV010000036.1:0-2720 GCA_041814825.1 Bacteroidota bacterium
AAGATAATTTTGTTTTTTGTTCTTTTTATTGCCATTTTTGACTATCTTTGTACTTTGACAATTGGGGCAGTGGAGTTTTATTGTTATTAGCATTCAACAAAAATACAACTTTATTCCCTAATTGTCAAATTTTTACATCATCATACTTTTTAAAACACAGCCCGATATTTAAATATATAGATTTATAAAGCGACTTTACAAAGTTACGTATTGAACTATTTTTTTTATATAAAAATATATTTGCGAGATTTAGGATTTAACTTATTCTTTTATATAGTCTTAATATATGCTCTGCGACGTTTGTGTTGTATGTTTTCGAAGTAGTCCCAATTTGACTGGTTCTTTGAGTTGGTCTCTAATATTGCCGATGTCTCCGAATACTCTACACCATATTGAATGAAATATTTTATCTGGTCGTAAAAAAACAGAGAGTTTACACCTTTATTCTGATAATCCGGACGTATGGCTATCAATAACAAATCGAAGTGCTTAAACTTCTTGGCCCTTAATGCTTTGAGTATCCACAACCAACCCAACGGGAACAGTCTGCCCCTGCATCGGCGCAACTCTTCGGAAATATTTGGCATACCTACTCCTACCCCTACTATTTCATCTTGTTCGTTTACTACTATGGTTACAAAATCGTAGTTCAGCAATGGGAAATACATATCACAGTAGTATTTTTTCTGTTTTTCGGTAAGCGGTTGGAAATTATAGAGAGGCTTATATGCTTCGTTTATAACATCGAAAAAAGTATATCCGAATCTGTTGACAACCTCTTTGGCACTTCTTACTTTGGCCACTTTAAGTTTATACTTGTCCATTACTATCTTGGCTATACGCTCCATTTTTTCGGGTACGCCTGTGGGAATAAATACACGGTTTTCTATCCAATCAACCTCTTTTGTGAGACCGTAGGCATCAAAATGTTTTTCGTAGTATGGATAGTTGTAGAGCGAGGTCATAGGAGCGTCGTAGTCGAATCCCATAATGAGCAATCCTTGATGGTCGAAGTCGGTAAAGCCTACCGGTCCGTTCATTTCGGTCATTCCTTTTGCCTTTCCCCACTTCGTTACAGCATCGAGTAGGGCTCTGGATACTTCCAAATCGTCTATAAAGTCGAACCAGCCGAAACGAAGGCGTTGTTTGTTCCATACCTCATTGGCTTTGCTGTTGATAATACCGGCAATACGACCTACTATTTTACCGTCTTTATATGCCAAATAAAGTACGGAGTCCGAAAAATCGTAAGCAGGATTTTTTTTTCGGTTAAAAGTATTTTTCTCGTCAAATATCAGAGGCGGACAAAAATATTTATTGTTCTTGTATAAATCTATAACAAATTTAATAAAGGCTTTCAGTTCAGAATTGGTTTTTACCTCTTTTATCTCTACCATAATTCATCGAATTGTTTGTTAATTTAGTTGTAAAACAGAGTGTTGAGGCAGTTGTTTCCTCTTTGTTTATACAATATTATATTTTGTTTTGCAATGCAAAGGTATAAATTTTTTGTTGATTAATATAGTCTGAAATACATATTTGAATAAAGCAGTTGTAGTCAGTTAACTATTCCAAAAGTTAATAGGTTAAACAAAATTAAACTTTATATAATGTTTATCATCTAATATTAAAATATAGCATATAGATAACAAAGTATTGAAGCATTTTTTTGTAATTTTGCAAAGAACATTGAAATAAACATAAAAACACGACAAATGCATATAGCAATAGTAGGAGTAAGTGGAGCCGTCGGGCAGGAGCTGCTCAAAATCATAGAAGAACGTAATTTCCCGTTCGAGACACTGTCTCTGTTCGGGTCCGAACGAAGTGTAGGCAATGAGTATATGTGTAAAGGCAAGAGCTATAAAGTACGGCTTTTGCAACACGGCGACGATTTTAAGGGGGTGCAATTTGCTTTTGTGTCGGCAGGAGCATCTGTTGCCAAAGAGTTTGCCGAAGACATAACAAAATTCGGTGCCATTATGATAGACAATTCGTCTGCTTTCCGTATGGACGATAGCGTACCTTTGGTAGTACCTGAGGTAAATGCCAATGATGCAAAGTTTTGCCCTCGCCGTATTATAGCCAATCCAAACTGTACAACAATCCAGATGGTAGTGGCTCTTAAAGCATTGGAAGACATTTCGCATATCAAGCGTATTTATGTGGCTACTTATCAGGCCGCTTCGGGAGCAGGGGCTGCGGCAATGGCAGAACTCGAGACCCAATGCCGTCAATATATCAACAACGAACAAGTTGAAACGACCAAATTCCCTCATCAACTTGCTTTCAATATGATACCTCAGGTAGATGTTTTTACAGACAACGGTTATACAAAAGAGGAGATGAAGATGTATAACGAGACTCGCAAGATAATGCACTCCGACGTTACTGTGTCGGCTACCTGTGTACGTGTGCCTTCTTTTAGAGCACATTCGGAAAGCGTTTGGGTAGAGACGGAGCGACCTATATCGGTAGAAGAAGCACGCAAAGCCTTTGCGAAAGCTTCGGGAATAGAGCTTATAGACGATATTGAAAATCGCCTCTATCCTATGCCTCTATTTGCGGCAGGCAAAGATGCGGTTTTTGTAGGCAGAGTGCGTAGCGATTTAGCCAATCCGAACGGTTTAACTTTCTGGTGTGTCACCGACCAAATACGAAAAGGAGCAGCACTAAATGCAGTACAGATAGCCGAATATCTCGTAAACAAAAACTAAAAG
>JBGXXV010000037.1:0-13495 GCA_041814825.1 Bacteroidota bacterium
CAAAGTGGCAATGTGGTGTTGCAAAGCTCGCTTTCGCCCACAGAAATTGCCCAAAAAGTGCGTACGGTGATTTTTGAAAAAAACGGCTCCGATTTGCCCGTGATTGTCAAAACTCCTGCCGAGATTCAAGCCATACTTGCCGAAAATCCCTTTGGCGAAGAACGCAGTTTTTTCACGCTGACCAATGACCCGCTGAATAAAACGTTTGCCTTAGAGCTTGAACAGCAAGATTTTGGTGAAGACCTGCTCAAAATCACCGAAAAAGCGATATATCTGTATATCCCCACTAATGCCGCTCGCACTAAACTGACGAACAATTTTATAGAGGAAAAACTCAATATCACGGCGACCACTCGCAATTTCAGAACATTGACCAAACTTTTGGCTATGGGATTGGAGTGGGAAAAATATAATCTTTAAAGAAAAAATGACCACTATGCAAATTAAAGTTCACTCAATTAACGACAAGCAAGTTGCCGAAATCATCTCGGACGATATATTGCTGAAAACAGCCCAAGACGGTTTAGATTTATTGGGCAATTTGTATTACGAAGAGGTTGATGTAATTATGATTCACGAAAAGAATATCGTCCCCGATTTTTTCAATTTAAAAACTAAAATTGCAGGCAATATACTTCAAAAATTCGCCCAATACCGAATGCCGTTAATCATTGTTGGAGATTTTTCTAAGTTTGAGAGCGAAAGTTTAAATGCTTTTATTGTTGAAAGTAATAAAGGTAAACAAATCAATTTTATAAGTTCTCTCTCGGAAGCAATAGGATTATTAAAAAAATAGAAAAAAGGCAACATCACTGCCATCAACCGCAGTCATTTATCTGTTGTGATAAAGTTTTGGAGGTTAATTTACTGTATTACAGTTTTTTAGTAACGAACTATCGCCGTAACTTAAAAAACGAAAATCGTTGTTCAGAGCGAAGTCGTATATGTTTTTTCGATTGTCGTTGCCTACAAATGCCGATACAAGGAGCAAGAGTGTGCTTCGTGGCTGATGAAAGTTGGTTACCAGTTTACTCACAATCCTAAACCGAAAACTCGGTACTATCATTATCTGTGTTTTTGCTAAAATGGAATTTAATCCATTGTTTTTTATGTAGTTAATAATCTCAATCAACGCCTCTTCGGTCTGTAATCCGAACTTCTCTTCGTATGCTTCCCATTGCGATACGTTGAGATTGGGCTTTTGCCTGTCTGATGCTATGTGGCAGCCTATGTAATAAAGGCTCTCCAAGGTACGCATCGAGGTGGTGCCTACTGCCACTATTGACCCTAAGTTTTCGACTATCTTTTCGAGTACCGATAGCCGAATTTCGAACATCTCTGTGTGCATCGTGTGTTCGGCAATTTTTTCGCTCTTTACGGGCTGGAATGTGCCTGCTCCTATATGTAACGTAATCTCTTGTATATTAATGCTTTTTGCCTGCAACTCCTGCAATATCCGCCGAGTAAAGTGCAATCCTGCTGTCGGGGCGGCTACCGAACCCGGATTTTTGGCATAAGTGGTCTGATAGGTGGCTATATCGGAGGTTTCGGTTTTGCGGTTGAGATAGGGTGGTATGGGCAGTTCGCCGAGTTGGTCGAGTATCTGTGCAAAGGTCAGGTTGGGGTTGTCCCACGAAAAGCGGACAAGATGCGTCATATTGTCTATTGTTGCCTGATAATGAGCTTCAAATATTGTGTTCGTGTCGCCCGCCTCTATTTTTCTTTGTAGTGTCTCGTTTTTCCAACGACGAAGATTGCCCACCATTACTTTCCATACACACGATTGGCAGGCGGTAAACGATAGTTGATAGTCATTGGGTTCGTAGGGTTCGAGGCAAAAAATTTCGATTTCGGCTCCGGTCGATTTCATAAAGTGCAATCTTGCCTGAATTACCTTTGTATTGTTGAAAATGAGTAAGTCGTTGGAGTTTAATAGGTTAGGTAATTCGGCAAAACGACGTTTTTCTATATTACTGCCGTCGAAATGTAGCAAAAGCGAACTGTCTCGCTCTGCCAGAGGGTATTTGGCTATACGCTCGTTGGGGAGGGCGTAGTCGAAGTTGTCAGTATTTAGATTTTTTAGCATAATTTATTTATTTGCAAGCTATTATCTGAATTTGTCTATTAAAACTACTTCGGCAATGAGGTCTAATTCTTTGTTACTCACACCATATTCGGTAAGGAAGGCGGTATCGGCGTAGAAAGCAGTCAGAAAACCTTTCAGGTCTTTGGCTTTGGATATTGCCTGTTTGTAATGTTCGATGGCGGAGTGTTGTGTCCTTAGCCCCAGCGATATATGTCCGGCAGTTATGAAGTCTTTCATCTCGGTAAAATTTGTCAATTCTTTGGCTACCATCTCATTTGCCTGCTCCAACTTGCCGCTGTAAAATAGACATAATATCAACTTTGATTTTATTCCGGGATAGTCGGGTTTAAGGTAGTCGATTTTGTATAGCAAAGACAAAGCCTTATCGTACTGAAAGCTCTCCATATAGCATATTGCGAGTTTCGACATAATGCGAAAATCTTCTTTGGCACTCTCCATAATGGCGTTGTAACAGTCGATAGCCTTTGCCAAATTGCCCGTCTGACGATAACAGAAAGCAAGTCGGCGAAGATACCATGTATTGTTTTTGTCGAGGCCTTCGGCTGTTATATAGTAGTCGATAGCCTTGCGGTAGTTGCCTGTCTGTTGAAAAGAGTAAGCCAGATTGCGATAAATATCGAGGTCAGCCTCGTTGGGGTCGATTATTTTATAATATATGCCAATAGCCTGATTATAATGATTGTATTGATAATAAAAATCGGCAACCTTCTGCTTGTCGTCGGTTTGGGCAAAAATAATATCGAACATTTTCGAGTCGCCCAGGTTGAGTATCTTGACCAACGGATTTTCCAAATCGTTATGACGAGGGAAATAGGAGTAAAATCTGTATAGGTCTAAAATATAATGATTTGCGACAACTTTCGATTCGGCATAATTTTGCGATTTATCCATATCTTTTATCATTTCGTCGATTTGCTCTTTTTCCTCTTTTATGGCGAACTCTACGGTATTCAGCTGATTGTCGGGCATTTGCAGGAGATTGAGCGAAAACGAAAATTTGTCAGAGTTGCACAACAGCGGATTGGATATGATAGTATCGCCGAGTTTCTCTTTCTTGTTGAAAAGTCGGCGTACGTATGGATTTTGTCTGTCGAAAGGCAGTAACCAATTTTCGATGAACGAGAAAAACGGAAAACCTTTCATCTGTGCAAAAGTGCTTGCAAACACATCGGAGCCACTCATTTGCAACTCGGTGAAATCCTGTATCTTGTCCGAAAAACCTATCTCGTCGAACATATTCTCTATCTTCGGTTTTATCTTCTCGCTGTCGTCGTCGAAGTCTATATCATCGAGTTTGTCTTGAATTATGGGCGATATTTTCATTAGTTCGGGCATTATCTCTTCGTTGATTTGCTTCGAGATTTTGTTTGTCTCCGTAGTGCGAACTATCTGAAAAACAATGCTTAATAGCTCGTCAACAACCTCTCTGTTTTTACAAAGGAAAGCTATACGATTTCTTAGATGTTCCTCATACTCAACGATATGACCATATTTCGATATTATCAATACTATACCGACTAATACTCTCTGTCTCAGAGCGTTGTCGTTGTGTTCGGCAAGTGACAAGAGTACGTTTGTCTTTTTTGCATCAAAATTGCGCAATACGTTCATTGTCAATGCCGAAATGATAATGCATTTAGCATCGACTCCCACCGCATTGTCGCCGATGATGGCTTTGATGTGGTCGAGGTCTATATCCGACATATCGTTTTTGAGGAATGTGTGGGCAAAGAGAGGCGACATTCGCTTTTGATAGTCGGCAATGGCTGTGTGCCAGTAACTTATGTTGTCATTATCTTCGACCTCGCTTTCGACTTGTTTTAGAGATTGGTAATGCTGTTGCAGAGCTTGGTGTATGTGGTCGAAATCTGTTACAACGTCGTTGAAAAATACATTTGGGTTGTTTGCCAAAAAGCGTTGTCCTTCGTATTCGAGCAGGTTGGAGTGTTTGGTCATAAACGCCTCCTTTGCCTTTTGTGCGAGCAGGTATAGGTTTAGTATCAGCTGTTTGTAGATTGTGTCGTTGCTCTCGTTTGGGTATTTGCCCGAAATAAGGCTGTGGGCAAGTATATGTTGGTATGTAGATGAATACTCATCCATTAATACCGAGAGGTTCCAGTCATTGACCTCTTTGACCATTTTTCGTATCAAAAAAAACGCCTCTGCCACGTTGCCACTATATAGTTGTTCGTTGATTTTATTGTAAATACTAAAAATATCTTTTGCTGTCATATAGTTGATATATAGTTTTTTATATGGTTTTATTGTTGTTGTTCGATAGTAAAAATATTGCTGTCGAAGCGAAACTTCAAAGTTAGTGTTTTTTTTATTGCTATGTGTAAATTAATTTTTCCCGTCGTTCTGTAAAAATATCTATTTGCCTCTGTTCATCGACATATTGTCCATACGTTGTCTATATCAATGTTATAAAAAAACTCTTTATATTTGTCGTTTTTATATATGAAAAATCATACGAACTCTTACATTTTGGGTATTTGCCCAATATTCATTTTTCCGCTACAAGATATAGTGATAATAGAGCTGAAACAAATATTGGTTTAGTTGTAATAGATTGATATTTAGGATTAAAACCTTTTTTAGACAAAGGGAAAAAAATAGTAATTTTGCAAATTAATCAATCGAATATTTGCATATATGCAAGAATCTAAAAGGGAAGAACTACAAAACGGTTCTATTGTCTCACTTTTTTTTAAGTATGCCATACCAAGTGTTGTGGCAATGCTTTTTTTTGCTCTTCAAAGCCTTGTAGATGGCTTAGTAGTAGGCAATTATATAGGAGCAGATGCATTGGGTGGAGTAAATATAATTTTACCTTTGTTTAGTTTTATAATGGTGTTGTCCCTTACTGTTGGTATTGGTTGCCAAACGGTAGTTAGTCAGGGTTTTGGAGGTAACGATATACAACAGTCGCAAGTGGCTATTACCACAGGTTTTTGGGCATTGACGATATTAAGCGTAGTCGGTTCTTTGGTGCTTTGGTTTTGGGCAGAGCCTTTTATAATGTTGTTAGGAGCAGACGAAGTACTTATGCCATACGCTTTGGATTATTTCAAAGGTTTTGTGCCTTTTTTGTTGCCTGTTTCGCTTTGTTTTTACTCAGACCTTATGCTCAAAGCGTTGGGACGTCCCATTGCATCTACCGTAATAATGGGTTTGGTTGTGTTGTTGAATATAGCATTGAGTCTCTTTTTTGTAATAGGGCTCAACCTCGGTACTATGGGGGCAAGTCTGGCTACAAGTGTCTCTTTTACTATTGGGTTGTTTATTTCGGGGCGTATCACTTTCGACTCGAAACAGACAATATCTATGTTGAGAGGCAGGTTTTCGAAACGTATTTTATTCAGAGCGATGTATAATGGCTCTTCCGAAGGAGTTTTGGAGTTGTCGTCGGCGATTAGTATATTGATTATAAATAATGTGATGATACGAATGTCCGGAGCAAACGGGGTATCTGCTTTTACGGCAATCAATTATATCAACTTTATGGGAATACTCGTTTTCTTGGGTATTTCGGACGGTTTTATCCCTGTGATGGGTTATAATTTCGGAGCTAAAAATTATAATCGATTGCGAAGAATAGTATGGTTTGTGGCAAGGATAAATTTTTGTATGGGTATAGCAATCTTTATCTTCTTACAGTTTTACGGACATCTGGCTATAGATATGTTTTTTTATGAAGATGGCAAAAATGTGGCAACCATTGCTCAAAACGGGCTTAAAATATTTTCATTTGTATTCTTAGTCAATGGATTGAATATACTTATTACAAGTTTTTTTACCTCGATAGGTAATGCTTTGGGGTCTATCGTTATAGCCGTACTTCGAGGAGTTGTTTTTATTTCGTTGGGAATGCTCATATTACCCCAACTACTCGGAGAAGAAGGGGTTTGGATAACAATTGTGGCGTCCGAATTTATGACATTTTGTGTAGCCGCTGTACTATTGTGGTTTGTTATGAAGAGGTTAAACCGATTGTAACATTTGGTCTTATCTTCTGTTATTTAGTCGTTTTGGGGATTTATATTTTTCGATATACCTCGTCGAAAGGCACTCTGTATCTTTCGCCCCGGACACCTTGCCGGTCGCGAATACCGCAAGTAATCACCATATTGATTTCGGTACTGTAAGGTAGTTTTAATAAACGTTTGATTATTAGGCTGTCGAAGCCTTCGAGAGGACACGTATCGTATCCTTGTTCTGCCATTGCCAACATAAATGTCTGTGCCACAAGTCCACAACTTTTATGAACCACCACCCGTATATCGTTTTCCGATACTTGTCGAGTAATAGGACGAAAAACACCTACATACATAGCAATCATTTTTCGCAACAATCCCAATTGCCCGAAAAAACGAGAATATACCAAAGGAATATATAGGCTTGTATAGACTTTCCATTGTTTGATACGTTTTTCCTGTTTCTCGATGGGGCTGTTTCTTTGAGTATTGCCTATCTCGAACTCTAAGAGAGCTTTTGCCTTTTTACGGAAGAGATCTTGTCGAGTTACAAACACTACCATCTCTTTGGCAGTAGTTGCCGATGTTTGCCCCAAACACGCCCTTGCCAATCGGTCTAAGGTGTTTCTGTCGGTAATGTGATACATTTCAAACAGTTGTAGGTTTGAACTTGTAGGAGCAAGTGTAGCCAACTCCAAGCATTGTCTTACTTTTTCCGTATCGATAGGCTCGTCGCTATAATGTCTGACTGCTCTTCTATGGTTTGCTATTTCGTGTAACGTCATATTTGTGGTTGATTTTAAATTGGTTGTAGTGTTTGTGTTGTACTTTGTACACACAACAAAGATATAAAATATTATACAAATTAAGATGTAGCAATAAAAAAACAACAGAACTTTTTGTGTTGTTCTGTTGCTCTTTTATTCTTTTATTTAATCTTATTTTACTATTAGGGTATAAGGCATAAGGGCTTGAATATCCGATGTTTGCTGTGCTTTTTTAATGGCTTCGAAGATTTGGTAATTTTCTCCTAATTGTGATTTGATAAACCGTTCTTGTACCGACCCCGAAAATGCCTCTGAGAGTTGCTCCATCAATGTTTTTACCGTAGGGTATTGTTTTATAATATAGTCTTCCAGATTGGCTTTTTGTGCGGCAAATGCTATGGCCTCGTTTAATCCGCCGAGTTCATCGACCAATCCGAGACGAATGGCATCTATACCCGAATATATTCTACCTTCGGCTATTGCTTTTATTGAGTCTTGCGATAGACCTCTGCCGTCGGCACATCGTTTGGTAAATAGGTCGTAGCCTTGTTCGATGTATTTCTGTAAGATTACCTTCTCTTCATCGGTCATTGGGCGGTATATCTCTCCAAAGTTACTGAATTTGTTGGTTTTTACGTTATCAAATTTTATTCCTATCTTATCCACAAGCCCTTTGGTGTTCGGAAACATACCAAATATACCGATAGAGCCCGTAAGCGTAGTTGGCTGAGCGAATATTCTATCTGCATTACAAGCAATATAATATCCACCGGAGGCGGCATAGTCGCCCATAGATACCACCAAAGGTTTTTTAGCTTTTACCACACCTGCCGAATGCCATATCTGTTCCGAACCGAAGGCACTGCCACCGGGCGAGTTTACTCTTAGTACCACAGCTTTTATCTTGTCGTCGTCAGCGAGTTTAAGTAGCTCTTCGCTAATTTTTTCGGAGTCTATACCCGACTCGGAGCCGTCGTCTATGCCTCCCACGGCATAAACCACAGCGATACGATTTTTAGAACGCTTTTCGGTTTTAGCAACAAGGCTCATATCTTCGAGGTCGAGCGTGTTGTAATCTTTGCCGGCAAGCGACTCTAATATGGTTTTCATATCGCTTTGATATACAAGCGAGTCGATAAGTTTTTGATTGACGGTCGCTTGTGCCTCACCAAAAAAACCACCGGAGTTTGCATAATTATTAATATCGTCTGAGGTAATACCTCTGTTTTTTGCAATTATACCTATTACTTCGTTCCAAATGGAGTTGATATAGGTGTTTAATTGCAAGCGGTTTGCATCGCTCATACTTGTTTGAGTGAATGGCTCTACCGCCGATTTGAAAGTGCCTACCTTGAATATTTGCATCTCTATGCCTACCTTGTCGAGCAACCCTTTGAAAAACATCGACGAGATATTAATACCTGTCAAAGCTAATGTCCCTTGTGGGTTCATATATACCTTATCGGCAATCGACGACAGATAATACGACCCATTGCCGTAATAGTCGCTATATGCAACTATAAATTTGCCTGAGTCTTTGAATTTTTTCAAACCGTTGTATATTTCCTGCAATGACGCAAATGAGGCATTAAAATTGCCCACTTTGATGTATATACCTTTGATTTTGTCATTTGTGGCGGCTTTGTCGATGCTCTCCATTATTTTGTCGAGGGCAATTTGTTTGGGACCGTTGTTTAGTTCGGTCATAAGAGTATTGGTTAAATCCTCTTGCGAACGTTCTACCAAAACTCCTTCGAGGTTGAGTTCAAAAACAGAGTTGTCCTTTACGGTTACCGCACCCGAACCCGACATAGCCACTCCTACAATGGCAAAAAAAAGTATTACCCATAGAATACTAAAAATAAACAGACCAACAATAGTGGCAAATACATGCTTTAAAAAACTTTTCATACTTATAATTATTTAATTAAAATTTTACCTGCAAAATTACTAAAATTATAACAGGAAATATCAAAACAGATAAAATATAAACGAGTGTTTATGAATTTTTGTAAATGTTTTTTTTAAAACCTTTTTGGGGTATGACAGTAATGAAATTTTTGTTCATTAATCTCTGTTTAGGTTTAGTATTCGTTGGTATAGTGTCGGGTGTGAATAATTCGTAAACACTACCAAACGGTGTGGCGTAAGGTTGCTAAGCGAGTCGGCGGATAATTTTTTTAGTGATGAAATAAGCTCGTTTTGTAGTCCGTACGATTTGGCGAAGTTATCGGCTTGATATTCAAATCTTCGCGAAACGATATTCTGCACTATTCCGAGCAACATCGAAAATGGTGTATATAGTATTCCAAATGCGATGATATTGATATGAAACGTAGCAGTATCGACACCCAAAACTTGAGCAAATACATTGCTTTGTAGTACCATACCCAGTAGCCAAAATAGCAACAGGCTCGAAGGTAACGATATGGCAAGGCTTTTTGCCGTATGGCGGAGGCGATAGTGTCCTATCTCGTGGGCAAGTACGGCAACAACTTCTTCGGGGGTAAGCATTTGTATCAGAGTATCGTATAGTACTATCCGTTTTTTGCCAAACATTCCGGTAAAATATGCATTTGCCTTGGTAGAACGTTTCGAACCGTCGATTGTATATATGTTTTTGAGGTTAAATTGAGCTTTTGTGGCAAAGGCTTCTATTTTATTGCGTAGTTCGCCTTCGGGCAGAGGTGTCTGCTTGTTGAAAAGCGGTACTATCAAGTCAGAGTAAAACAGACTCATAAAAAGACCGAAAAGCGTTACCGCCAACCACGCCAATAGCCAAAAGTAATCGGGGGTGGCATTGTATATGGAGATTATGAAGTAGAGTAGTCCGATACCAATAATGGCTGTGAGAAGCAATGTCTTGATTTTGTCGAAAATAAAGGTTTTGATAGTTGTTCGGTTGAACCCAAAACGCTGCTCTATAACGAATGTGTCGTAAATATCGAAAGGTAATCCTATGATATCATTGGCTATATATAGTATGCCAAAAAACACAATCGAACTCCACACCGAGGACAACTGCCAACCGACAACAATCTCATTGACAAAGGCAAATCCGTATAGTATCAACATTATTAGCATTATAACGAAAGAGAATAGAGATGTTATCATACCAAATTTTGAATTGGTTCTGAAATATTGCTGTTGGCGTTGATATTGGTCGTTGTCGTATATATCTTCCAACTGTACGGGAAGTTTGCTCTTTGATGCCACAATGTTGAGCCACGAAAGGCATCTGCCGAAAACAAAGTCTGCTATGAATATTGCTAATATTATGAAAAATAGTGTATTCGGTGTCATTATCTCTTTATTAGTTTCAGGTAAAAAATATAAACAACAAAGGTACGAAAATCACGTTAAAAGTACGAAAAAAAAGTAGTAATTTTGTATTTCAATAAATTTTAGATTAATATAGTGGAAAACAGGCTTTTAGAAAAACTCGAAGGACTCTCTGCCAAATTTGACGAAGTAGCTACTCTCATTACAGACCCTGCGGTAATAGCTGATACCAAGCGTTTTATAAAGTTAAACAAAGAGTATTCGGATTTAGAGAAAATCGTAAAAAAACGCAATGAGTATTCGCTTTTGCTAAAAAATCTCGAAGAGGCAAATACCATACTTGCCTCCGAAAAAGACGAGGATATGCGCGACCTTGCCAAACAAGAAATCGAAGATATTACCCCCAAAATAGAACCGTTGGAGGAGGAGATAAAACTTCTGCTCGTGCCCGCCGACCCGCAAGACAGTAAAAATGCCATAGTCGAAATACGGGGCGGTACCGGTGGCGACGAGGCGGCTATATTTGCAGGCGATCTTTTTAAGATGTATGCAAAATACTGCGAAACAAAGGGTTGGCGTACCGAGGTTACCTCTTTTGCAGAGGGCACTATGGGTGGTTACAAAGAGATAATATTTACTGTTTCGGGTGAAAATGTTTATGGTACGCTCAAATACGAAAGTGGAGTTCATCGTGTTCAACGTGTGCCTGCCACCGAGAGTCAGGGACGTGTGCATACTTCGGCAGCCACAGTGGCAGTATTGCCCGAAGCCGAAGAGTTCGACATAGAGCTAAAAGAGAGCGATATCCGTACCGATATATTCTGTGCCTCAGGGCACGGCGGACAGTCGGTAAATACTACATACTCGGCTATCAGACTTGTACATATACCTACCGGCATTACAGTACAGTGTCAGGACGAAAAGTCGCAACTCAAAAACAAAGCAAAGGCAATGGTAGAGCTTCGTACTCGTATATACAATATGGAGTATCAGAAGTATATCGACGAGATAGCATCTAAACGTAAAACAATGGTATCCACAGGAGACCGTAGCGCCAAGATACGTACCTACAATTATCCGCAAGGGCGGATTACCGACCACCGCATCAACTATACCATATACAATTTGCCTGCCTTTGTCGGTGGCGATATCCAAGAGTGTATCGACCAACTGACCATAGCCGAAAATGCCGAACGATTAAAGGAAAACGAGTTGTAAGAGATAGCGATTGCCCCACACCGGCTACTTTGAAGTTGTTGTGGAGTCTGCCTTTTTCAGTCATGTGAGTAGTGTACTAATACCTTACGATACGAATTGAATATTTTCGATTTCGAGACAAAGCCTTTGTATATACCGTTTTCATCAACCACGGGCAGATTCCAAGCTCCGGTATGCTCGAATATATCCATCACTTTTTCCATTGGTGTGTCGTATGGTATTTTTGCGTGAGGTGCTACCATTAGCTTTCTTATCTTAAACCTGTCGTATAAGTCCGAGCGAAACATAATATTACGCACATCATCAAGAGTGATTATTCCAAGCAACTTGCCATTTTCTCTGTCTATGACCGGAAATATGTTTCTGGTAGAGTTGGATATAATATTTACCAAATCGCCCAAACTCATATCGGGAAATACCGGCGTGAGGTCGGTCTCTATTACATTTTCCATTTTGAGAATAATCAATACTCCTCGGTCTTTGTTGTGAGTGAGTAGTTCGCCTTTTTTTGCCAAACGCATAGCGTATATCGAATGAGGCTCGAATACTATAATTGTTAGATACGATATTACGGATACTATCATAAGTGTCATAAATAGTGAGTACCCGCCTGTAAGTTCGGCGATGAGGAATATACCTGTCAGAGGAGCGTGCATAACTCCGCTCATTAGCCCTGCCATTCCGGCAAAAGCGAAGTTGGTAAAAGGTATATCTACCCCACACTGTTTTAGGATAAAAGCCACAAGAAATCCCGTAAGCGCACCCACAAACAGCGAAGGAGCAAAAAGTCCCCCTGTGCCGCCACTACCATTTGTAAGTACCGAGGCAAATACTTTGATAAAAGCTATAAGTCCGATAAATAGTATTATAGCCCAGACTTCACTTCTATAATCGAATAGTAGAGATTGAGAAAAAAGAGACTCAAAATTGCCTTGGAGTAGGGCAGTGATAGAGTCGTATCCTTCGCCATATAGTGGAGGGAAAAAGAATATTAGCATTCCCAGAGACACACCGCCTATGACGAATCGTATCCAGAAGTTTTTGATTTTTTTGAAAGTCGTTTCAAACCAGTTGGTTGACCGCACGAAATATAGCGACATCAGACCGCATACTACACCCAATATTACCAAAAACGGTATTCTCTCCAAAGCAAAGGGTTCGAGTGTCTCCATATAAAATATGGCGTGGTGGTCGCCTGTAAGAAAGTACGATATGGCAGCTCCCGTAACAGCCGATATTATCAACGGAGAGACCGATGCCATAGTGAGGTCGAGCATAAGTACTTCGAGCGTAAAAGCTACGCCTGCTATCGGGGCTTTGAATACTCCTGCGATAGCTCCCGATGCACCACATCCGATAAGCAACATAAGTATTTTTTGGTCTAATTTGAAGTATCTGCCCAGATTAGACCCTATAGCCGAGCCTGTAAGAACTATTGGTGCCTCAGGACCTACCGAGCCTCCGAAACCTATTGTAAGCGAACTCGCTACTATCGAAGACCAAGTGTTGTGCAGCTTGATGATGGCTTTGTGTTGCGAAATAGCATATAGTATCTTGGTAACACCGTGTGAGATATCATCTTTTACTATGTATCTGACAAATATTGCCACAATGAAAATACCGAGCATCGGCATACCTAAATACCAAAAGTTTACCGAATTTTCGGTAAGACCTACCACAAAGTCTTGTACCAGATGTATTAAAGACTTCATAATATAAGCTGCTACACCCGAAAATATGCCTACAAAAAGACTTAAAATAATGATAAAAGTATTTTCGCTGATGTGTTGTTCTCGCCATTCGAGTAGCTTTCTATAGTATGTGTTATATCTATTTCTAATACTCATCTTACTTCTCGGTAAAAAACGACTTCAAAGATATAAAAAAATACAATAGTACTACAAAAAAACATTCCGAAAAATAATATTATTTTCTCGGATTAACCCGCATTCGATTGTTCGGAACTTATGATAATAGTTGTTCGAATTGCTTTACAAAATTATTGCTGTCCGATAAAAAACCGACATCAATCTGTAATATCTTAATAAGCAAGCCGATATATGCTTTCGTTGTGAAAGGGGCTTATCTTTTGTGTTTGTCTATCGGGTTATTATGAAGGTGTCCCTATATTCCGCATTAGAAAA
>JBGXXV010000038.1:0-8081 GCA_041814825.1 Bacteroidota bacterium
TACCGCTAAAATATCTCCCGATAATGCTACCAATAAAACCGTAACGTGGTCGTCGTCCAACAGTGCGGTAGCCACAGTAACCGAAGGTAAAGTAACCGGCGTATCGGCAGGCACAGCTACCATTACCGTTACCACAGCAGATGGCAACAAAACAGCGACTTGTAAAGTAACAGTTATAAGTGGTCAAGGAGATTTAGTAGGAGAGGTGGACTTTGACATGTTGGCTTACTTGGGACATAATGCAGCCGGACCGGGCGAAAACTACTATTATGGATTGGTGATTAATTCAAAAGGTAGAGTAGTGGACGGAAAAGTCACAAAAGCAGGGTATAAATATACAATATCGCTTATAAGAGATAAAAAAGCTCCTGTTAATGATGTATTTATTCCTACGTTTGCAGAATATACATCTGCCGATATTCATCCACAGCCTATGATGTCTTTCAATGGCAAACAGTCGAAAATAGAGTATTGGGAATCGGATACCGAACTTAAAAGCACCAAATCAATTGCCGAAGGAGTTCTTACCTTTGCAGCGAACAGAATTACCCTCGTAGGAAAGGATTCTGAGGGTAACGTGATAAATGTATATTACGACGGAGAATATAGAGGAACAGATATGTCTTGGCTGTACGAATGATTTTGTGTCGTTTTTTGTTAAAAAAGGAGCTGTCTTTATTAGGGCAACTCCTTTTGTTTTTTATCCCCGATTACTTCGTGATAAAGTTGAAAATATCGGTGTTTTGTTTGGTAAATATTTTTTGTTTACTCAAATACGACATCCGTACACCTCTCGGTAAATTGTATCTTTTATTTCCGTAAAACGGGTATCGAAATTATCGAGGTTGTAGCTCATAAGGTGCATATCGACAGAGTTTTTGGTTTCGTCGTAAGGTGGCTGTGTGTAGGGTTGTAGATGCAGGCAGAATCCAAGCCTACTGTAAAATCCGATACGGCGACGAGTAAGATTATCTATGGCGGGCTCTACCTCCAAGACCACAGGCATACCGATATGTTCCACAAATTCACGAAGTGCTTTTGTGCCGTTGCCCTGACCTCTGCAAAGGCTTTCGAAAGCAAAATGTTCGATATAGACAAAGCCTGCAAACTGCCAATATATGATAAAGCCGATGGTTTCGGTGTCGTGGTCGAACAGTTCGATATTCACAGCAGAGCAGGTAGCAAAAGTATCTACAAGTTGGGCAAAACTCCTTCGCTCATCGGCAGGGAACGAACTTTCGTAAATATGTCTTATACGCTCTAATTTTTGGGTCATAGTGTACTGAAATCAATTGTGTGTATGTAGTCGATAGAAGCAGGTGGAGTATCGACATAATGCAGGTTTGAAGGCACCGAGCCACAGTGGCGGGCAATATCGAGAAGGTCGCCGTTGGGGTCTGTTGCCGTTACTTGCAGGCGACCCTTTACCAACGCTATCATCAAAGGTAGTGTCCCTTGTCGGCAGTTGGTAACGAGTATATTACCTTCGTCGGGGAGTTGCTCTATGATGTGGGCAAAATTGTTGTGTTCTCTAAGTTCCTTACGTGCATTGCGGGCTATGTTTCTTCCTTTATAAATATAATTTTTTAGTACCTTGTCGGCAAAGTAATCCGGAGTTTCGACCATTTGGGATATTTCTTCATATTTATCAATGAATATCTTACGCAACTCTTTCGACTTTGCCAACATTCGCAACTCACTCTCTTTGTCGTCGATAATTTTATAGTTTGTTTTTCGTTCGATATTGCAAATGTCGATACGTTTTTCTATGGCAATATCTATACGCCCTTTGCGAAGCAAAAACTCCTCCTTGGGCAATATATGCCCTATGCCGTGAATAATTACGGGGACGATGTCGAGTTTGAGGTGTTGAGCAAGATAGAAAGCACCTTTGCGAAAACGTCCTATGGAGCAGTCGGCCGAACGCGACCCTTCGGGGAATATGAGTATGGAGTAACCTTCACCGGTCAGTTTTTTCAGACGGTCGATGTTCGCTTCTATGCCGTTGGCAACAGGTACAAAGTCGGCAAAACGGATAATAGCCCCATAAAACGGATTGTGCCATACCCAGCTGTTGGTAAGAGCCACTATTTTGGGCGATAACATAAGGATATAGAGTAGGTCGAGGTGGCTCTGGTGGTTGGCTACGATTATGGCGGGTTTGTCGAATGTCTCGCCGTAACGGTTGTGAACATAATGTTTTACCTGTGGTATCATCGTGGCAAGGAAACGGAAACCCTTGCAAAGTATGCGGTGGAAAATATCTTTGTTCCGTCTGCTTTTGCCTCCAATCGTTAAGAGAAAAAATCCTATAAGCGTCATAAGTATCGCCGCCATAATAAATACGACAAAGCTAAATATGGTTTTTGCCAAATTCCATGCGGTTATCGGCATAATGCGTCGCTTACCGTCTCGCCTATATAAAAGCCATTTGTATATGAGCGGAGGAATGGTGTAGGCACAGATTACAACGACGGTCATACCTACTATTGTAAGTTCTGCCAACGACCTCATGGCAGGATGTTGGGCAAAAATAAGTGTGCCGATAGCCACAAAAAGTATCGTTGCCGATAGTAGTATCGACGTTTTGAAACGTGCCAGCATCTTACGTCCGTAGGTGTATTCGTAAATCAATCCTTCCATGATGAATATCGTATAGTCGTCTCCCTGCCCGAAGATGAATGTGGCGAGTATAATGTTTACTATATTGAATTGAATATCAAATATATTCATCAGCCCTAAAATCCATATCCAACTCACGGCAAGAGGCAAAAATGCGATGGTTGCCAGCTCGATACGTCCGAACGAAAAGAATAAAAACAGTGCTACAATGATGCTACAAATGTATAACACACGATTGAAGTCGTCGGAGAGAGCCGTTACCATTTTTTGCATAAAAGAGCGGTTGTCGAAGGCATAAGTAGTATCGGTGTTGAATATTTCGGTTGCCTTCGACTCTTCGATATTGCCAGTTATTTGGGTAAATATCATTGTTTTGTCGTTGTCGATATTTATATAACTCTCGGCTAATCCTTCGAGATTTTCGTAGAAGTACGAGAATGGTTGTGGACGGTATTCTTTGCCGAGAATGTATGCAAATCCGTCGAAGGTACCTTCTACAAAACCTTGACGAGCAGCATGAGTTTTTATCTGGGTCATTAGCTGCTCTTTGCGATTTTTCCAAAAACTATTCCACTTCTCAATCTGCTCTGTTTGAGTTGTTTCGGTAGGGAAAAAGGTACCTATGCCCGATATATTCAGGTTGTCTGATGTGGCGGGAATGCTATCTTTATTGTTCAAAAATGGTAAAATTTTTCCCTCATAATTGGCGAGTGCTTCTTGTGGCGTATTTCCCTCGGCGACGATGTAGATGGTATTCTCCTTTGGGGCGGTGGAGGCAAGATACTCCATAGTTGAGCGTTGCTCGGCGGTCATATAGTTGATATTGTGCATATTGGCATCGAATTTTGTTCCTGAGCTAAGAAATAATAACACAAAGGTTGTCGATACAAATATCGTTACCAATATCTTATTGTTTTCGGGCGAAAAATTGGTTATTTTGTTTAACAATAGCCATGCTCCTTTTGGCATTTTAGTCGATGAATGTTGATATTTAGCCGATTTATCGTTTTTGTTTAAAAGATGAGGAAGAAATATAAGCACAAAAATAATGGTACCTACAAGCAATAACGATGAAAAAAAACCTAAATCATGCATTGCATCGGAGGAGATAAAGAACAGACTCAGAAACGCTCCTACCGTGGTGATATTGCCGATAAGCAACGGATTGACGAGTTCTTTGATGGTAATAAGACTTGAGCCGACGTGTTTGAAGTGTGTCAGGAAGTGTAGCGGGTAGTTGATAGCAATACCGAATATTATAGACGCAATGCCGACGGCTATTATCGATATTGTACTTTTGAACATCACTATCACTCCAAGCGAGAATAGAGCCCCAAAACCAATCGAGAGTACAATCAGAATAAGCTGTTTCGGACTTCGGAAAAACCACAGTAGCAATATCAATACAACCACCCCGGATATACCTAATGCCATTATACTGTCTGCTTTTATTCGTTCGGCGTTGCTAATAGAGATAAGTGCAGCCCCAACGGGAATAAGTTCTACCTCGTTGCCAAACTCGGTGCAAGTGCGGTCTATGGCCTTTTCGATTTCCAAAGCGAGTAGTCTGTTTTCTGCCGTCTCCGACGACCGATGTGCTGACGTTATGGCAACGATACACTCTCCTCGGTCGTTGAACAAAAAGCCGTTGTCGGTATTGTAGAGGCTGTTTTGGCGAAATACTTCGAGCCCTTTTAGAGCGTTTGCCGACAACATCATCGGGTCGTTTGTTACTATATTACGCATAAACGCTCCCATCGGCGATAGCAATATGTTTTTGTTTGCTTCGAGCTGACCGGCTATGCCGTTGTGTGCGATGAGGCTGTCGATACGTCGATAATCGTTATCGGTAAGGTATAGTGGTAGGTTTTGTAGGATAAAATCGGTGGTTCTGTTTATCTGTTCTCCGTCTATTTCGTAGAAAATATCTTTGATACGATGAGCCGAGTCTGCCTCTTGTAGTGTTTGAGCAAAATATGCGGCTACATCTGTTAGCAACATTCTGTCGGGTTCGTCGGCTTTGTGCGATATTATAATCGCTATTTTGTTTGCTCCGCTTATCTTTTGGTATGCCTCGTTGATGCGTTTGTTGTTGATATTCGAGGGCAAAAACGATGATATATCTTCTACAAAATCGACCCTCGTTACCGACCACGTAAGTAGAGCTACGACCGCCAACAGCAGAGCCAACCATAGCCCCTTGTTTCGCTCAAAAAACTTAAAAATGGCTACAATGGGATTCATTTGCAAACGAAATCTATTTTTTTATTGTGTAAAAACCAATTAAAAAAAGTCGGTTGAAACATTTAATATTGAATAAAAGAGATTTGTGTGAAGTAAATATTTTTATTCAACAATGTTGATTTCGTTCTTTAATTTTGCCGAAATCTGCTCCTTGTTTTTTGTTTTGTTTTGTATATAGTCGATAAGTAGCTCTCTAAGTGTTATGTCAAGAGCCGATATTTCCGTATATTCAGCCAGCGGATAGAGGCGGTCGTTGCCAAAAGATAGATAGTCGTTGGTCAATATCTTGTAGTTGCGTGTGGTGTCGATAGGTATTCGGTTTATCTTCACGTTTTTACCCTCACCTTTTTCGATTGTCATAGCGATGCCCGATGTTACCTGACCGCCCTGCGAGGCAATGATTTGGCACAGCTCCTCCATCTTTTTGCCCGAAATGGTAAGTATTACCACACTATTGTCGAATGGCGATATTCGGTAGATGTCGCCTATAGTGATTTCGCCCTGTCTGAGCGAGTCGCGAATGCCACCTATATTGGTAATGATACAGTCGTACGATTGCCGTTTCTGACGGGCATAATCGCCCATTGCTGTGGTAATGAGATTGCCCAGAAGCGATTCGGGCAAAAACGCTTTCATCGTCATCGTGGCATAACCGATTCGTACGCCCATAACGGTATCGAGAGTGGCTTTGTACGGTGCTATCCAACGGCTCATTGCGTTGGTGTCGGATTTTGTAGTATGAACGACAGGTATAAGCTCAGTATCAATCACCTGTGGCTTTTTTTTCTGTTCACAACCATAGATTAAAGCTATTGTTGTGAGGAATAAAAATATTTTCTTCATATAAATGATTATAAGCTTGTTATAAATATGTTTTGTGTAAACAGAAATTCAATTTTTGAGAGATAAAAACTCATTTTCGAGTCGCTCGATAGTGATTTCACTACCTTCGAGCGATAAGATGATGTTGCCTTTGTTTATCAAAACCGCTTTTTGACAAATAGCCTCTACTTCCTGCAATATATGTGTGGAAAATAGCACACTACGCTCTTTGCCGAAGTCAACTATCAGTTGGCGTATCTCTAATATTTGGTTTGGGTCGAGCCCTGTGGTCGGTTCGTCGAGTATCAATACTTTGGGTTTGTGGATAATAGCCTGAGCCAGCCCAACACGTTGACGGTAACCCTTCGAGAGTTGGCGTATAAGTTTATGAGCTTCAACGGTTAAACCTGTTTTTTCTATTACCTCATCGACAGCCTCTTTTTTGTTTTTTATCTCGTATAGTTCGGCAATGTGTGTAAGATATTCCTTTACAAACATATCCAAATATAGTGGATTGTGTTCGGGAAGATAGCCTATATTCCGTTTGTAATCAATAGCATTTGGGGTTATTGTCTCGCCGCAAACTTCGAGATTTCCACTATCTTGTGCTATATAACCTGTGATTATCTTCATCATGGTCGATTTGCCCGCACCGTTTGGACCGAGCAGACCGACTATTTCGTTGTTGCCGACCGACAAAGAGACACCGTTGAGGACGCTCTTTTTATCGTAACTTTTGAATATGTTTTCTACTTTTAATGACACTTTGTATGGCTGCTGTTTGTTAATAAAAGTCTTATAATGAGGTTTATACAAATAAAATAATGGTACTGTTAAGGTTTTCAAAACATTAACAATACCATTATTCTAAACCATTATATTACGCATTAAGTTTTTCGAACTCCTGCATACACTCTACCAACGCTTTAACGCTCTCAACGGGACACGCATTGTAGATAGATGCACGGAAACCGCCAACTGAGCGATGTCCTTTGATACCTACCATACCGCGTTCTTTTGCAAATGCCATAAAATCAGCCTCTTTGTCTTTGTACTGTTCGGACATTACGAAGCAAACATTCATCAAAGAGCGGTCTTCTTTTTCGGCTGTACCTACAAACATTTTGTTGCGGTCGATTTCGTCGTAAAGCATACCTGCTTTCTCTTTGTTGATTTTGTACATAGCATCGAGTCCGCCGATAGATTTCACCCATTTCAGTGTTTCGTGCATAACGAAGATTGGGAATACCGGAGGAGTGTTGAACATTGAGCGGTCTCTCTCTTCGGCTCCAATGTGCGTGCGGTAATCGACCATGGTTTGAAGTTTGCGGTCGAGCTTACCCAAGAGGTCTTCTCTTACGATAACGAAAGTAACACCTGCCGGACCAACGTTTTTCTGAGCACCACCATAAATCAAACCGTACTTTTTAATATCTACGGGGCGGCTCATGATATCCGACGACATATCGGCAACCAATGTTACAGGGCTGTCGATATCTGTATGAATTTCGGTACCATAGATGGTGTTGTTGGTAGTGATGTGGAAATAATCGACATCGGTAGGAATGGTGTAATTCTTAGGAATATAAGAGTAGTTCTTGTCTTCCGAAGATGCTACTACCTCAACCTCGCCATAAAATTTGGCTTCTTTAACAGCTTTTTTTGCCCAAACACCTGTCTGTAAGTAGGCTGCTTTTTTGCCCAACAAGTTAGCCGGAACGTGGAAAAACTGAGTACTTGCACCGCCACCGAGGAATAATACCTTGTAGTTGTCGGGAATGTTAAGTAGCTCTCTCCAAAGGTCGGCTGTCTCTTTCATCACACGTTCCCATCCGGGGGTACGATGCGATATTTCGAGCAATCCGATACCTGTGCCATCGAAATTACGAATAGCCTCGATAGCCGATTCTATCGCAGGCTTAGGGAGGACACAAGGTCCAGCATTGAAATTATGAAATGTCTTCATCTTATATAAATGTTTAATAATTAAATATTTGCTGATAATGATAAAATTTTTCAAAGATAATAATTAAAAACCAAATGGACAAGAGATATTTGATTTTGTGCTATAAAAAGAAATTGTAGCTTTTCCCCCATAATTTTATAACTTGAACCATTATGTATTATCAATATGTGAAAATTATTAGATAATAATAATATTGCGGATATTATATTTTTTTATATCTTTGCAAAATATTTTACAATATTCAACTAACAAATAATATGATTATATGTCTTCAAATACAGGAATTATCTCACAAATCATAGGACCGGTAATAGACGTAGAGTACAACAAATCGGACAGCAGTGTACCCAAAATACACGAAGCCCTGAAAATAGACCGACCTGATGGCAAACAGCTTGTAATAGAAGTACAACAACATATCGGAGAA